>DATMUX010000089.1:0-2533 GCA_035563695.1 Acidimicrobiia bacterium | reverse complement strand
CACGCGGCGCGCGCCGCGTACTCCGCACCCGCTCCCGACGTGCTCACCGGCGCACCGCCGGCCGGCTCTCGCTCCCCCGCGTCGACCTGGCGCGCATCGGCCGGGAGCTCCCCTACCGATTGCGCAACGTCTGGATCCTCGCGCAGTACCAGCAGCCTACGCCCGGAGCGGGCGATCCCGCGTTGCCGCAGCCGCCCTCACCCGATCAGGTCAACCACATGCAGTATGCGATCGAGTGGTTCGCGTTCGCGCTGATTCCTTTGATCGGCTGGCCGATCGTGCTGTGGCGCGTCGCGCGCCGCGGGGAGCGCCCCGCGGTCAGCCCCTGACCGCGGCGACGATCGCGACGACGGAGAACACCGCGCACACGACGCCGGTGATCCGCCGCAGCAACAACCCCGGCAGCAGCCGCACGAGGCCCTGCCCGCTCACCACTGCGATGGCCGAGACGGACCACAAGGCGGTGATCGCCCCGAACGCAACGCTCGCCGGCTCCTGGTATCGGGCCGCGAGATTGGCGGTCAGTACCTGCGTGAGGTCTCCCCACTCCGCGATGAAGATGACGACGAACGCCGTCATCGCCACGCGGTGGGGATGCGTACGCGTCGCGTCGACGATCTCCTCGGCTTCCTCCTCTTCGCCCTCCTCGGTCGCGACGAACGCGAGCACAGCCCCCACGGCGAACAGGACCGCGACGACGACGTCGACCGCCCGGCTCGGCAACAACCGGAACAGCGCGACGCCGATGGTCACCGCGATCGCGACGTGCACGGCGAACGCGAGCGCGGAGCCCACCCATACGGCCAGCGGCCGGCCGCGTGATGCGAGCACGAGCGAAGCGAACATGGTCTTGTCGGGAAGCTCGCCGAAGAAGATCAACGGAAAGACCGCAAGCACCACCCGCAGGTTCACGACGGTCGCCGGTCTCGGTCGTCGCTACTCGATCGGAACAACAGGACGGGCCGCGTCGTCGAGCTGGTGGAGATACTCGCTGATGCCGTATCCGGCGCGGCCCCGGTAGTGCCAGCGCGCGAGACCTTCGTTCACGATGGTGGTGTTCGGCGCGATGCCTTCGGCGCCGGGCGCGACGCGCAGGATCTCGGCGTCGAGCTCGTGCACGCGGCCGAGGTTGTCGGTGGCGTGCACGTGGCTCGCCGTGTGCGTCACGCCGTCGGGCGCGAGCTCCGTCGCGACCTTCCATTCGCGGATGCTCGCGTGCGCGCCGTCGGTCCACACCCATCCCCGGTGCAGATCGCCCGCGTCCGTACCTATGCGGATCCCGCCGAAGTGCGTGTCGTCGTCGATGTTGATGGAGAACCAGCGCCACATCTTCGGACCGCCCCAGCGCCGCGGACCCCACGACTTGTCGCGGTTGCCGCGCGCGTCGACGAGCTCGTGGCGCACGCCGTCGGCCTCGATCCAGCCCGTCCACCGGCCGGCCTGTTCGAGGTGGCCCTTGCCGACACTGAGTCCCGTGGACGCGCTCGCGCCGCTCCCGGAACGGCCCTGCCCGTCGACGCCGATCGGCGGTGTCAGCGCCCGGAAGGTCAGGTCGAGGGCGACGCGTTCGATGTCGGCGGTGAGCCGCCACTCCTGCATCGGTGTGATGCGTTCGTAACGCACGCCACCGGCCTCGAGATCCACATCGGTCATCTCGTGCTGGGGTCGCACGGCGCGGACGTGCGTGAGCTCGCCGTTCGGCAACCAGACCGACAATCCGACGTCGAGCGTGCCCTCGTTCGGACGCACCCCGATACGCGTGAACAAGCCGGTGTCGGCCACCGGGCAGTACGCGTTGAAGTAGTAGCTCTCCGACCATGCGGTGTCGGCCTCGACCGGGTGCGCGAAGTCGTGGTTGGCGTCGAGGACGGGCACGCGCCGACTCTATTCCGCCGCCAGCACCTCGGCCGCGGCTCGCTCGCCGCTCGTGAGCGCACCGTCCATGTACCCGGCCCAGAGCGTGGCGGTCTCGGTGCCCGCCCAATGGATGCGGCCGACGGGCTCGCGCAAGGCCGTGCCGAACTGCGTCCACGTTCCGGGCGCGAGATGTGCGCCGTAACACCCGCGCGTCCACTCCTCCGCCGACCAGTCGAGCTCCACGAAATCGATGGGGTCACCCGCCTTCGGCCCGAAGTACGCGCGCAGCGAGGCGACGACCGCGTCGCGTCGTTCCTTCGGGTGCTGCCGCGCGTGCCGCCGCGCTTCGGCGCCTTCGAGGAAGCAGACGAGCACTCCCGGCGATCCCGACGGTGGGGTGTTGTCGAAGGTGAACACGATCGGGAAGTGGTCGCCCGCAGCCTGGCCCGACAGTCCTTCGGCGCGCCAGAAGGGCGCGTCGTACACCACGTTGCACTTGATGACGGAGCCGGCAGGCATCTTCTGCGTCAATTGATCGCGCAACGGCGGCAGCGGCGGGTCGTACGCGATCCGGCTCGCGAGCGCAGGCGGGATCGACACGATGACGTCGCGGGCACGAACGCGGCGCGCGTCCGTGGTAACGGTCACGCGCTCGTCGTCGTATGCGATCGCGCGC
>DATMUX010000088.1:0-4990 GCA_035563695.1 Acidimicrobiia bacterium | reverse complement strand
TCGCGCCGGCGCCGGACCCGCGGGCACCGACGCCGGCGACGCGCCCGCGCCGGCGCGCACCCACGCGGCGCCTGCCGCGAGCGCGACGCACGCGAGCAGGCCGGCCGCGACCCGTCGGTCGTGTCGCAGCTCGTGCCAGCGCGTCGACCAATCAGGACGCGGGACGGCCACGTCTCCTTGTTCCCCCACGAGATCCTCCCCACGACCTGCTCCCGCGACCCCTCGGGGCGACTCCTCAGGGCGCGCGCGGACGACGGGGAAGATGAGGGGAAGCCGCGCGCACCTTACCCCGCAGGTGCGCCACGGAAAACACCCCGAAATCCTCCCAACTGTCCGGAGCGTGATAGGCGCTATACGCCCACGATCCTCCCAACAGATGGCAGCGTGATGGGCGCTATACGCCCACGATCCTCCCAACAGATGGGAGCGTGATGGCAGGAATCAGGCGAGGACGAAGTTGACGATCCGGCCGGGGACGACCTTCACCTCGCGCACCGTCCGGCCCGCGAGCAGCTCCCGGATGCGCGGGTCCGACCGCGCCGCCGTCTCGTGCGCGGCGGCGTCGGCTCCGGCCGCGACCTGCACGCGGGCCCGCACCTTGCCGGCGACCTGCACCGGCACCTCGACCGTCTCCTCGACCAACAGCGACGCGTCGGCGACGGGGAACGGCTCGTACGCCAGCGTGTCGGCGTGACCCAGCCGCTGCCACAGCTCTTCGCCGATGTGCGGTGCGAGCGGTGCGACCATCAGCACCAGCGGCTCGGCGACCTCACGCGATATGGCGTCGAGCGCGGTGAGATGGTTGTTGAGCTCGAACAGACGCGCGATCGCGGTGTTGAAGCTCATGGATTCCATGTCGTCGCGCACCGCCGCAATCGTGCGGTGCAGCAGGCGACGCGTCTCGTCGTCGGCCGGCGCGTCGACCACGCGCAGAGCTCCCGTCGACTCGTCGACCAGGTTGCGCCACAGTCGCTGCAAGAACCGGTGCACGCCGACGATGTCGGCCGTCGACCACGGACGCTCCTTGTCGAGCGGGCCCATGAACATCTCGTACAGGCGCAACGTGTCGGCGCCGTACTCGCGGTAGATGTCGTCGGGCGCGACGGCGTTCTTCAGGCTCTTGCCCATCTTGCCGAACTCGCGTTCGACGGGCTCGCCCTCGTGGAAGAACCCGCCGTCGCGCTCTTCGACCTCGGACGCCTCGACGTACATGCCCCGCTCGTCCATGTACGCCGCCGCGAGGATGTACCCCTGGTTCACGAGGCGCTGGAACGGCTCGGGTGTCGACACGTGGCCGAGGTCGTGGAGCACCTTGTGCCAGAAGCGCGCGTACAACAGGTGCAGCACCGCGTGCTCGACACCGCCGACGTACAGATCGACGAGCCCGACCTTCGGTGATCCGTCGCCGCGCTCCCCTGCAGCCCACGCGCGCTCGACGGCCGGGTTGACGAGCGCGTTCTCGTTCGTCGGGTCGAGATAGCGCAGGTAGTACCAGCACGAGCCCGCCCACTGCGGCATGGTGTTGACCTCGCGCAGGAACGTACGCGCGCCCTTCCCGTATCCGGCCCACGAAGGACCGCCGAGGTCGAGCGACACCTCCACCCAGTCGACCGCGCGCGCGAGCGGCGGCTCGGGCAACGCGTCCGGATCGTCGGACGTGACGGGCTCGAACTCGGTCACGTCGGGGAGCAGCACCGGCAGCTCGGTGTCCGGCAGCGCGACCGGTCCGTCCTCGTCGTAGGCGATCGGGAACGGCTCGCCCCAATACCGCTGCCGGCTGAACAACCAGTCGCGCAGCTTGTACGTGACCGTCGCGCGACCGAGACCCTTTGCCTCGAGCCATTCGGTGATCACGCGCTTGGCGTCGTCGACCCGCAGCCCGTCGAGCGACACCTCGCTGTTCGCCGAGCTCTGGGCCACACCGTCACCCACGAACGACTCACGCCAATCGGTTGCGTCGGTCGGGCTGACGACGTTCTGTGCGAGCCACTCGTCGCTCGGACGGATGACCGGGACGATCGGCAGCTCGAACTCGCGCGCGAACTCGAAGTCGCGCTCGTCGTGCGCGGGCACCGCCATGATCGCGCCGGTGCCGTAGCCCATCAGGACGTAGTCGGCCACGAAGATCGGGATCCGAGCGCCGTTCGTCGGGTTGATCGCGAACGCGCCCGTGAACACACCCGTCTTCTCGCGCGCCACGACCTGGCGTTCGAGGTCGGTCTTCGCGGTCGCGAACTCGCGATAACGGCGCACGGCAACGGGCGGCGGGTCGCTCATCCCGAAGATGCCCTTCCACGCGTCGATCGCGTTACTGCCCCAGTCGTTGACGATCTCGTCGCCGGGCCACTCGTTCGCGGTGATGACGTCGACGAGCGGATGCTCGGGTGCGAGCACCATGTACGTCGCACCGAACAGCGTGTCCTGGCGCGTCGTGAACACCTCGATCGCGACGTCTGCGTGCCCCTCGACCGGGAACTTCACGGTTGCGCCCGTCGAACGACCGATCCAGTTGCGCTGCATGAGCTTGATCGACTCGCTCCAGTCGAGCTGATCGAGATCGTCGAGGAGGCGGTCGGCGTACGCGGTGATGCGCAGCATCCACTGTTCGAGCGGGCGCCGGTAGACGGGGAAGTTCCCTCGCTCGCTGCGTCCGTCGCCGGTGACCTCTTCGTTCGCGAGCACGGTGCCGAGACCGGGGCACCAGTTGACGGGCGCCTCGGCGACGTACGCGAGACGGAACGAGTCGACGAGCCGGCGCTGCTCGAGCGCGCCGAGGTCGTCGAACGGGACGCCGTCGGGCGTCGGGAACCGCCCGGACTGCAGCTCGGGGATCAGCTCGGAGATCGGCCGGGCCCGGTCGGCCCGGGTGTCGTACCAGGAGTTGTAGATCTGCAGGAAGATCCACTGCGTCCAGCGGTAGTACGACGGATCGGTGGTAGCCGGACCGCGGCGCGGGTCGTGGCCGAGCCCGAGCGCGCGCAGCTGGCGCTTCATCGTCGCGATGTTCTGCTCGGTCGTGACGCGCGGATGCGTCCCCGTCTGCACGGCGTACTGCTCGGCGGGCAGGCCGAACGCGTCGTAGCCCATCGCGTGCAACACGTTGCGCCCGTTCATCCGTTGGAAGCGCGCGTACACGTCGGTCGCGATGTAGCCGAGCGGGTGACCGACGTGGAGTCCGACACCACTCGGATAGGGGAACATGTCGAGCACGAACAGGCTCGGACGTTCCGCAACGTGACGGGGATCGCCGGCGAGCAGGCCGGTGCGGTTCGGCGTGTCGAAGACGTGATGCTCGTCCCACCAGTCCTGCCATCGGTGCTCGATCTCGTTGGCGAGCGCAACGGTGTAGCGCTGGGGCGGCATCTCGTCGGTCATATGACGCGCGAGGCTATCGGCCGCTTCCCGCCCGACCCCGGCTGATATCGTTGGGATTCCCTTCGGGGGCGTAGCTCAGTTGGTAGAGCGCTTGCATGGCATGCAAGAGGTTCGTGGGTTCGATTCCCATCGCCTCCACTTTTCCACTCGATGTGTCGGTGCAGCCGCTCCCGCCGACGCGTGCGCGTCAGTGTCGTTGACGAAGGCGGCGGAACGCGGCGCGCACGCCGACGGCCGCGCTGCCGCCGGTGGCGAGGAGCGGCCCAAGCCACTCCTCGAACGGCAGGCCGGCGATGTGCGCGAGCATCATCGGTAGCTCGCTTCGTACGTGTCGTGGCGACGGAACCACGACAGGTCACCCTCGTTGCGCCCCTCGGGCGTGCGGTCGAGCCACTGCCACATGCTCCAGAGGGCGTCGAGGCCCCGTGCGTAAGCGGAGTACGTGTGGGTACACGACGCCGCCGTCGAGGGCGAACGCGCTCATGCCGGGAAGTTCGGCCGGCAGGTTCGCGGGGTCGACCTGCGCACCCTCGAGCGGCCGGAAGTTGTAGATGGCGCGCTGCGCGACGGACTCCTCGGTGAACGACACGTTGAAGTCGAAGTTGAAGTCGCTCGGTGCCGACGACGCCCAGGGGAAGTTCCACCCCATCCGGTCGCGGTACGCGAGCAACTTCGGCAATGGCGCGCGTGAGACGGCGGTGAACGCGACGTCGTGGTTCTGCAGGTGCAGGTGCGTCTCGTCGAAGCCGTCGGCCATCGCCGAACAGCTCGGACAGCCTTCGTCCCAGTCGGGCCCGTACATGAAGTGATAGGTCAGCAACTGCGAACGGCCCCTGAACAGGTCGTGCAGAGTGGCCTCTCCCTCCTCGGTGTCGAAGCGGTAGTCCTGGTCGATCCGCACCCAGGGGAGCTCGCGTCGTCGCCGGGCGATCTCGTCGTTGAGTCGGGTCAGCTCCTTCTCCGCTGTGAGGAGCTCGAGCCGAGCCTCGAGCTGCTCCGGTGCACTTGCGATCCTGTGCGACGTCATCGGACCTCCCGGTGTCGAGTCGGATGGGGGAATCGGGCCACGGAGTCGGGGTACACCCCGTCGATCTTCACGGCGGTCGTCATTGCCCGGACGAGCGCTGCTCACTCCCTACCCCTCGTGGTGCGCTCGTCGGCCTCGGACGCCTCGGCGACGTCGCGCAGCCGCTCGAGCCCGGACGTCCAGTAGTCGTCGAGGAAGGACCGCAACTCGGCCATTGTCTGGGTGTTGGCCCGGTAGAGGCGACGGGTACCTTCACGGCGTTCGACGATGAGATCGGCCTCCTTGAGCACGGCGAGATGCTGGGAGATCGCGGAGCGGGTCACGTCGCGGAACCGATCGGCGATGTCGGTGGCCGGGAGCTCCTGAGACCAGACGAGTCGGAGAATGGTGCGGCGTCGGGGTTCGGCGAGCGCCTTCAGGGCAGCGTCCACACCCAGATATTAAGTCGATACTTATATAAGTGTCAACTAAAGTTATGGCTGGTTCGACGTGCCAGTCGGTTAGCGAGGAACAGGGTCGCGACCGGGGTCGGCGAGATTGCCTATGCCGAGCGGGGAAGCGGTGAGCCGGCGGTCTTCGTGCCCGGTG
>DATMUX010000087.1:0-5297 GCA_035563695.1 Acidimicrobiia bacterium | reverse complement strand
GCTCCGGAAGAACGGCCACACGGTGACGGGAGTCGACGTCGAAGAGGTCGACGGCGTGCGCGACGAGGTCGACGAGTTCGTGCAGCGCAACCTCGACGAGGGTCTCGGGGACGCGGTGCAAGGTCCGTTCGACGTGGTCATCGCCGCTGACGTCCTCGAGCACGTGCGGGATCCGGAGCTGCTGCTGCGCGACGCCCGCCGGGTGCTCGCACCCGATGGTGTGGTCCTGGCGTGCGTACCGAACTTCGGGCATTGGTACCCGCGGTTGCGAGTCGCGTCGGGAACGTTTGCGTACGAGCGACGCGGCATCCTCGACGCGGGGCATGTGCGCTTCTTCACGCGCCGCACCTTCACCAAGCTGGTGCGCCGCGCGGGCTTCACGACGGTCCGGCGCCGCTCGCTCGGCGTGCCGTTCGAGGTCTTCGGGCGGGGAGGGCGCGGGGGCCGGCGCCGGTTGGCGCGCGTCCTGGGTTCGATCGATCGGGCGGCGGTCGTCGTGTGGCCCACGCTGTTCGCGTATCAGTTCCTCGTCGAGCTCCGGCCCGCGTCGAGCTGACGAACGCTGATCGGGCCGTCCGGAAGCAGGCACGTGCGGGTGACAGTCGAGGGTGCACCTCCGGATCTGGGGCGCGATGACGGCCTCGTGCGCGTGAGCGAGGACGACCAGGGCCCGGGGCGTGACGCGACGTTGGGTTACGGACGGGCGTGCGCGGTAGCGGCCGTGCTCGCAGGAGCCGTGTTCGCGTCACTGCTGTTGACCGACCCGCTGCTGCACGCTTCGCCGAACGCGAACTACTACTACTTCTACGACCTCCAGGCGCACAGTCTGTTGCACCTGCGTTGGAACGTTCCGACACACTCGCTGGGGCTGGAGGCGTTCGTCGTTCACGGAAGGACCTACGAGTACTTCGGGCCCTTTCCCGCGCTGCTCCGGCTCCCGATCGCGGCGCTGACGAGCCGCTTCGACGGGGAGCTGGGCAAGCTCTCGATGCTGGTGGCGTTCGGTGTGCTGATGACGTTCACGGTGCGGCTCGCTACCCGAATACGGCCGCTCGTGCGCGGCGACTCGGTGGTCACGGCGGGCGAGCGTTGGGCCTTCGCGGTGTTCACGTTCGCGGTCGGCGCCGGGTCCGTGGTGGTATTCCTCGCGAGTCGTGCCTGGGTGTATCACGAAGCGGCTCTGTGGGCAGTGGCGCTTGCTCTGGGTGCGTTCGAGTTCGTTCTCGCGTTCACGACCAAGCCCACCCCGAAGAATCTGCTCCTCGCGTCCACGTTCATCGCCGCGACGTTGCTGGCGCGCAGCGTGACTGGACTGGGTCCGCTCATCGCGCTCGGCCTCGTGTGCTGCCCGATCTTCGTGACGCGAGGCAGCAGGTTGTTCGGCATCAGTGAGTGGCCGGCGGGTTGGCGGTTCCGGCTTCTCTGCGTCGGCGCCATCGTCGTGCCCGTCGGGCTGTATTGCGCGGTCAACTACGGCAAGTTCGGCACGCTGTTCTCCATTCCGTGGGAAGCGACGCTCTCGGCGCACGTTCCCTTCGGCATCGCCCCCGTGCTCGCGCGAAACGGCGGATCACTGATCGGACTGAAGTTCGTACCCGAGACGCTCCTGCAATATGTGAGACCCGACGCGGTCCGGCCCAGCACCTGGTTCCCCTGGTTGCAGTTCGGGCCCGCCCCGCATACGGCCGCCAAGTACACGGTCACTTCCAGCATCACGACGAGCATGCCGGCCTTCACGGTCCTCGCCGTCGTCGGAGCCGTCGGCGCTGTGCGCGGCACGGGCCTGGCGAATTCCAAACTTGCGGCGCTCCGTGCGCCGCTCCTCGGTGCGTGCGCAGCCTCGACTGCGACACTTTCCGTCGGGTGGATCGCGAATCGCTACCTCTCCGACTTCGTCCCCGGCCTCGTCGTCGCCGCCCTGGCCGGACTCCACCTCATGATGCGGTGGTCGAGCGCGCACCGTGGCAAGGTGGCCAAGCTGGCGTGGACCGCCCTCGCCGTTCTCGTGACGGTCGGCGTATGGACGAATCTCAGTCTCGCGATCCTGTACGGGAGACTTCTCGAGCCGCACACGCCGCCGAAGACGCGCACATCGTTCGTCGATCTCCAGCACACCATTCACGACTTCTTCGTGATCGGCTCGATCAAGGCGCATCCCGGGCGTTCGTGACGGCCCGCGCCGCACGGCTCCTGCGATCACCGGCCCGCGTGCGAGCATGGGACGCTTCGAGGCTAGCCACCCGGCGAACGCGCGTTCGCTGCCCTTCGGCCGCAACAACCGTCTACATTCACAACACTGGCCACAGGAGTTGTCGTGAGCATCATCGAAGAGGTCGTGGGCCGGGAGATCCTCGACTCCCGCGGCAATCCGACCGTCGAGGTCGAAGTCGAGCTCGTTTCGGGCGCCCGTGGCCGGGCTGCAGTCCCGAGCGGGGCCAGTACCGGCGTGCACGAGGCCGTCGAACTGCGCGACGGCGGCGAGCGCTACGGCGGCAAGGGCGTCGCCCGGGCCGTCGAGCACGTCAACGGGCCGATCCGGGAGGCCGTCTGCGGCCTCGACGCCTCCGAGCAGCGCACCCTCGACGCCCAGCTGATCGCCCTCGACGGCACCGAGAACAAGGGCCGGCTCGGTGCCAATGCCATCTTGGGGGTCTCGCTCGGCGCGGCCAAGGCGGTCGCCGAGGAGCGGGGCCTGCCGCTGTACCGCTACGTCGGCGGCGCCAACGCCCACGTCCTTCCCGTGCCGCTCCTGAACGTGCTCAACGGTGGCGCGCACGCCGACAGCAACGTCGACGTGCAGGAGTTCATGCTCGTGCCGCAGGGCGCGGTGAGCTTCACCGAGGCGCTGCGCTGGGGGGCAGAGACGTACCACGCCCTGCGCGGGCTGCTGAAGGATCGGGGCCTCGCGACCGGGCTCGGCGACGAGGGCGGCTTCGCGCCGGACCTTCCCTCGAACGAGGAGGCCGTGAAGCTCCTCGTGGCGGCGATCGAGCGGGCCGGCTACACCCCGGGCGACGAGATGGCGCTCGCGCTCGATGTCGCCGCGAGCGAATTCTTCGATCCCGACACCGGCGTCTACGTGCTCGGCGGTGAGGGCCGGAAGTTCACCGCCGCCGAGCTCGCCGACTACCTCGGCGACCTCTGCGCCCGCTACCCGATCGTCTCGGTCGAAGACGGCATGGCGGAGGACGACTGGGACGGCTGGCGCGCGCTCACCCAACGCCTGGGCACACGGGCGCAGCTCGTCGGCGACGACGTGTTCGTCACGAACACGGAGCGCCTGACGCGCGGGATCGAGACCGGCGTCGCCAACTCGATCCTCGTCAAGGTCAATCAGATCGGCACGTTGACCGAGACGCTCGACACCGTCGAGCTCGCGACGCGCTCCGGGTACACGTCGGTGATGTCGCACCGCAGCGGCGAGACCGAGGACGCGACCATCGCCGACCTGGCCGTCGCCACGAACTGCGGGCAGATCAAGACCGGAGCCCCCGCGCGCAGCGACCGGGTCGCGAAGTACAACCAGTTGCTGCGCATCGAGCACGAGCTGGGCGAGGCGGCCGAGTACCTCGGCCGGCGGGCGTTCACGGGCGGGGCACGCGCGTGAATCGATGGGGTCGCGCCCGCTTGGCGCTCATCGCGCTCGCGGTCGTCGCGATCCTGTTCGTGTTCGTGTTCCCGACGCGCACGTATCTGGCGCAGCGCCGCCAGGTGACGAACGCGCAACGCGACGTCGAAGTGCTGCGCCAGCAGAACGACGAGCTGCAACGCGAGGCCGAGCAGCTGCAATCACCGGCGGCGGTCGAACGCATGGCGCGAGAGCAGTTCCATATGGTCCTGCCCGGTGAGCAGGTCTTCGAGGTCATGCCCGCGGCCGGTTCGACCACCACGTCCATTCCCTGAACGGCATTCCCCGACCGGCATTCCCCGACCGGCGCCGGAGCGGCCTCTCTAGACTCGGCCGCATGCCCGCCACCGACCACGACGTCGCCGCGCTGACGCAACTGCTCGGGCGCGCCCCGCGCGCCGCGTTCGACGTCGTGGTGCGCGACGCGCAGGGCCGGCCATCGGTGATCCGCAACGCGCCGCTGCTCGACGACGGTACGCCGATGCCGACGCGCTACTGGCTCGTCGATCCCGAGCTGTCGGTGCGCGTCTCGCGGCTGGAATCGGAGGGCGGCGTGCGCGCCGCGGAAGCCGCGGTCGATCCGCAGGAGCTGCGCGCCGCACACGCGCGCTACGCGCACGAGCGCGACGCCGCGCTCCCGCCGCACGCGGCCGGTCCCCGGCCCTCCGGCGGGGTCGGCGGTACCCGCCGCGGCGTGAAGTGCCTCCACGCGCACTACGCGTACTTCCTCGCGGGTGGTGACGATCCCGTCGGGCGATGGGTCGAGGAGCACCTGCGATGACCCGGGTGGCGGCCGTCGACATCGGCACCAACTCGACGCGATTGCTCGTTGCCGACGTCGAGGGGCAAGGACGCGACGCCAAGCTCGTGCCGGTCGAACGCCGGACCCGGATCACGCGCCTCGGCCAGGGCGTCGACCGCGAGCGCGCCTTGCATCCCGATGCGATCGTGCGGACGCTCGAAGTGCTGCGCGCCTACCGCGAGGTCACCGACGGCCTCGGCGTCGAGCGGCTGCGCGCGACCGCAACGAGCGCGTCCCGCGACGCCGTGAACCGCGACGCGTTCTTCGACCCGGCCGAAGCGGTGCTCGGCGTGCGGCCCGAGCTGTTGACGGGCGACGACGAAGCTCGCCTCGAGTTCGAGGGTGCGACGTCGGGTCTCGACCTCCCCGGGCCGTACCTGCTCGTGGACGTCGGCGGCGGGTCGACCGAGTTCATCGCGGGCACCGAGACGCCCGACGGGCTCTGCTCCATCGACGTCGGCTGCGTGCGACTTACCGAGCAGTATCTTCGCTCGGACCCGCCCCGCCCCGAGGAGCTGAGCCAAGCGGTGTCGGTCGTGCGCTCCCACCTCGCCGACGTCGACCGGCTCGTTCCCTCCGCGGCGGGGGCCCCGACGCTCATCGGCACGGCCGGCACGGTGTGGACGCTGGCCGCCATCGAGCTGGGCGTGGACGCCGCCCGCAGCGACCTCATCGACCACTTCCGCCTGACCAGGGCCGCCGCCGAGGACGTCTTCCGCACGCTCGCGACGGAGCCCATCGCCCGCCGGTTGCACAATCCCGGCCTCGAACCCGGCCGGGTCGACGTGATCGTCGGTGGGGCGATCGTCGTGGTGAGCGTGATGCGCCACTGGGGCCACGACTCGTTGCTCGTCTCCGAGGCCGACA
>DATMUX010000086.1:0-9563 GCA_035563695.1 Acidimicrobiia bacterium | reverse complement strand
GACCGCGAGGCCGAGGCCGAGCCACGCCGGGACGGCCCGGCCGGCGCCGTGGGCCAGCGCCTCGTCGAAGATCGTGATCCCGAAGATGACGCTGAACACGAGCGTCGAGGCGTTGCTCGACGCCATGGCCGGCGCCAGCACCCCGGTCTTGAGCGCCGACTGCTGGAGGACGAAGCCGACCACGGCCGACGCGATCAAGACGTACGTGGACCATGTGGTCAGCAGCGCGGCGACGCCGTGGCCGAGCTCGCCGACGAATACCTTCGTCACCGCGGCTTGCAGCGCGAACCCGATACCGGCCGCGGTCCCGTACAACGCCGCCCGGGTTGCGCCGGAACGTCGCCGGCCGACCAGCCAAACCCCCGCGACGAGGACGGTCGCCGTGATCCCGGCCGACCACCACGCCGCGGCCGCCGGCGTCGTCGTGCCTCCCGACGGCGACCCGACGGAGAGGAACAGGACGATCCCGACGAGCACCGCGCCGGCGCCGACGATCTCGCGGCGGCCGACGTGCTGGTTCGTCAGCTTGACCCCGAGCGGCAACGCGATCACGAGGCTCAACGTCGTGAGCGACTGCACCACGACGAGCGGTCCGCGGTCGAGCGCCGCGGCTTGGAGGATCCAGCCGGTCAGCTGCAGGAGGGCACCGCCGATCCACACCGGCTCGTGCAGGATCTGCAGCAGGAAGCGCGGATCTTGCGCGCCCGCCGGGGCGGCCAGCGTGCCGCGCTGCTGCAGGACCGTTCCGCCTGCGAAGGCGCAAGCGGCCAGGAGGGCCAACGCAACCGCCACGCGCCGGACCCTACAGAAGCCGTGCTCGGGCAGCGACCGCCGAATGGCGGGCCGCCCATGACCAAGGGCTCTGCTCCCTACGGCACGAGATTGGGACACTTGGACCATGGCCCTGACGGGTCTCGTGCTCCACAACGTGCGGCGCCGGCCGCTGCGCGCCACGGTCACGGCTGTCGCGGTCGCGATCGCCGTGACGGCGGTGCTCGCGCTCGGCGTGCTCACCACATCGCTGCGGCGCAGCGCGGTCGCGATCCTGCGCACGGGCACCGCAGATTTCAGCGTGTCCCAGCGGGGTGCCTCCGACGTGTTGTACAGCACCCTCGACCGCGGCGATATCGACGGCATCGCCCGCACGCCGGGCGTCGACAGCGCGGTCGGGGTGTTCGTCTCGACCGCCCGGATCAACGCCAACAATCCGTTCTTCATCGAGATCGGCATCGATCCCGCCGACGAGGCCAAGTTCGGCGTGAACGTGCTGCAGGGCCGGTCACCGAGCCCGACCGCGACCAACGAGATGATGCTCGGCTGGCGCGCCGCGAGGGACCTCGGCGTCAAGGTCGGCGACAAGCTCCGCATCGAGGAGCGCGTGTTCGACGTCGTCGGGATCATGAGTACGGGCAACGTCTTCGGTGACGGTGCCGGGATGTTCCCGATCAACGAGCTCCAGGCCTGGCAACGTCAGCCGGGCGTGTACACGCTCGCATTCGTGCAGGCGAAGCCGGGAACCGATATCAACGCGCTGAGGCGCCGTATCGAGGCCGACAATCCCCACCTCGCCACGGCCCGGACCCAGAGCGACTACGGCCGCGTCGACCGCAACCTCGTCCTCATCAGCGCGGCGAACGTCGGCGGCTCGATCCTCGCCTTGATCATCGGTGCGACCGGCGTGATGAACACTTCCCTGCTCTCGTTCTTCGAGCGTATGCACGAGTTCGGTGTGCTGCGCGCCATGGGCTGGAGCCGGCGCCGGATGTTGCTCCTGGTCGTCGGCGAGGCGCTCGTCATCACGTTCATCGGCGCTGCCATCGGCGTGCTGTTCGGCGTGATCGCGGTCCAGGCGCTGACGCACGTCGGAACGCTCGTGGGCGTGTTCCGCCCCTACTACGCATCGCAGATCTTCGGGCGCGCGCTGTTGTTCGCGTTCGGCATGGCGATGCTCGGCGCGATCTACCCGGCGTTGCGCGCCGCGAGCCTGCGTCCTCTGGTGGCGTTGCAGCATGAGTGAGTTCGCGGTCGCGGCCGAGCACGTGGTGAAGTCGTTCGCGGGCGGGCGGACGCGCGTCCTCACCGATGTGACCTTTCACGTGCACGCGGGCGAACTCGCCGTGATCGTCGGACCGTCCGGGAGCGGCAAGTCGACGACGCTGCATCTCGTCGGTGCCCTCGACCGACCTGACAGCGGGCGGATCACGGTCTTCGGTGCCGACATCACGCACCGCCACCGGCTCGACCACTACCGGCGGGAGGTCGTGGGCATCGTGTTCCAACTCCACAATCTGCTCCCCCACCTCGACGCGCGCCAGAACATCGAAGTCGTGAGGCAGGGCACGCACCTCCATCAGCGCGCACGCCGCGCCCGCGCCCTCGAGCTGCTCGAGCGGGTCGACCTCGGCACGCACGCAACCGCGGTCCCGCCGGAGATGTCAGGTGGTGAACGCCAGAGGCTGGCGGTCGCGCGGGCATTCGCGAACAGCCCGCGTCTCGTACTGGCCGACGAGCCGACCGGAAGCCTCGACGACGTGTCGACGGGATTGGTGGTCGACCTGCTCAGAGAACACTGCGATACGGGGGGAGCCGTGATCGCGGTGAGTCACGACGAGCGGTTGAGCCGCCACGGCGACTCGATCCTGCAACTCGTGGACGGGATCATGACGGAGGAACCGCGTCGGGTCGTTCAGGCTCGGCGGACCTGACGCTCACTGATGGGCGATCCAGAACTCCGTCTCGTTGTCGATGTTCTCGTAGATCTGGGTGAGCGTCGCGTAGTTCTTCGAGACCGCGCCGTCCCAGGGATCGTTGATGTAGAACGTCGTGCCCTCTTCGGTGCCGTCGCTCGTCAGGCCGGTGATCAACACGGCGTGCGTATTGCCGTTGATCCCGATGTACAGAGGCCCATAGGAGCCGAGCAGTTGGGCCCACCCGTCGATGTTGTAGCAGGCGCACGCCGTGACGTTCAGCCCGAACGCCTGCGCAACCGCGTGGTCGTCGGCGTTGTCGTCGTATTCGTTGGTCGTCTTGCCGATCGCCTGCGCGATGTCGTCGGGCGTGTATTGCGTGCCCTGCAGGTAGTTGATCAGCATGGCGAACGACGTGGCCCAGCAGGACATCGCCGTCGGCTGCGACATGCCCGGCACCTGATAGACGATGTTGTAGCTCTGGTTCGACATTCCCGCCTCCGATGGTCGTTTCACACCAACTCAGCACAGGGCTCCGAGACGGTCAAGCGAGGTCGCGACGGCTGCGAGACTTGCCGGACATCTGCGAGCTGATCGAGACCCATGACGACACCCGTACGGCCCGGCCGCGACCGCCTCCTGATCATCGTCGTCGCCCTCGCGGTCGCGCTCGCGGTCGCCGACTCGTCGGTCGTCGTCCTGGCGCTGCCCGATCTCTACCGCACCTTCGACGTGTCGATCGTGGCCGTGTCGTGGACGATCACGGCCTACAACCTCGCGATCGTCGTCGGTGCGCTCGCGGTGTTGCCGCTCGAGCGCCGTGTGCGCGGACACGTCTTCGCCGCGGTCGGACTCGCGGTGTTCTCGGTGGCGTCGTTGACGTGCGGCCTCGCGGGATCGTTCGGTGTCCTGATCGCCGGGCGCACCGTGCAAGGTCTGGGCGCCGGGTTCGCCCTCGCCGGCGCAGTACCCGTGCTCGCCGGTATCCACGGAGACGACGAGCGCGCGATTCGCGCATGGGGCTTCGCGGGCATGATCGGTGCCGCCGTCGGTCCCGCGCTCGGTGGCTTCCTGACGCAGCTGTTCAGCTGGCGCAGCATCTTTCTGCTCCAGGCGCCGCTCGCCGCGATCGCGCTCGTGGCAGTCGCCGATCGCCGCGCGCGATCGGCGGAGATCGCCCCGCGCGCGGAGCGCCGGCCGCACACGACGCTTGCGAATCTCGGATTCTTGCTCCTGTACGGCGCGCTGGTCGGCGCGCTGTTCCTCGCGGTGCTGTTGCTCGTCGTGGTCTGGGGATGGTCGCCGATCGCGGGGGCCGCGGTCGTCACGACGCTGCCCGTGGGCGCGCTCGCGGTGCGGCGCCTCGGACCGCTGCTCCCGAACGCGCTCGTCGCGGCCTCAGGCGGAGTCGCGCTCGCGGGTGGCTTGGTCGCGTTGGCGTTCCTCCCGCAAGCGCGCGCCGGCTGGGCCGCGGCGGCCCTGGCCGCGTGCGGCATCGGTCTCGGGCTCCTCGCGGGCTTGCTCGGCCCGGCCGCGATCCCCCCTCGAGAACCCGGCGTCCGCGCCGCGACCCTGAGCATCGCCGCCCGTCACGGCGGGTTCGTGCTGGGGCTCGCCGTGATCGCACCGGTGCTCTCGACGAGCATGACGAACAATGCGCACGAAGCCACCCGCGCAACCACTGCGGCCGTCCTGGACGCACCGATCTCGTTGAGCTCGAAGGTGTCGCTCGCGCTCGACCTGCGGAATCTCGTCGCCGACGCGCCCCGGGGCAAGGTGCCCGACGTGTCCGCGCCCTTCGACCAGCGCGGCGCGGCAACGAACGTCCACATGCGCGACACCCGCGACACCGTGGTCTCGGCGATTCGTGACACGTTGACGCGCGGGTTCCGTTCGTCGTTTCTCATCGCCGCGCTGTTCGCCGCTCTGGCCGCGCTTGCAGCGGCGCTGCTCCCGAGCCGGCGGCCGCTCGCGTCTCATCTCGACGCGATGAGCGTCGCGATCGCCATCATGCTGATGGTCGTCGTGTTGATCGGCGCCGAGATCCGCGCGGGCGCCCGGGACTTCGGGACGCACGTCTACGTGGAACCGTGCAACGCGCCCGCCGACCCGTTCCCGCAGGGGAAGGGCATCGACGGCACGCTGCAACGCATCGCGCTCTCCGCGATCGACGGCGCGGCATGCAAGCTCGGCACCACTCGCGAGGAGCTCATCCTCTCGCTCGAACCGAAGAGCGGCTTCGGGCCGGCGGTGCACTGGACGAGAGCCACCCTCGAGGATGCGTTACGCGCCGGGCTCGTCCGCGCGATCGACGATGCCGATCACCGCAACACGATTCCCGGCTTCGTGGCCTCCGGGCTGAATATCGTCGCGAACCATGCGCCGATCGACTGGATACTGGGCCGGATCGATATTCCCTTCCTCGAGAGTTGATCCGCGCCGCGCTCAGCGCCAGCGCCGGTACCCCATCGCCGCCCGAACGCGTTCCTCGGCCATCGCCTGGGCGGCGCTCCGGGGTGGAACCGCGAGGTCGCGCGATCGCTCGAGCACCGTCGCGACGTTGCGGCTGATCTTGTCTTCGATCTCGGCGAACGCCGCGGCTTCCGAACCGCCGTGGTACTCGACGGCCGCGCAGATCACGCCGCCCGCATTGGCGATGAAGTCGGGCAGGGACAGGATCCCGCGTTCGTACAGGACGTGCTCCGCGTCGACACTCGCCGGAATGTTCGCACCTTGCGCGACCAGACGCGCGCGTACGTGCTTCGCGTTGTCGACGGTCAGGATGTCGGGCCGGGCGGCGGGGATCAGGATGTCGCAGTCGACGTCGAGCACCGCCTCGCGCGCCAGCTTCTCCCCGAACGGGGCGTCGACGACCCGGCCGCCGCCGGCCTTGACGGCGATGAGGGCGGCGACGTCGAGACCGTTCGGGTCCGCGATCGTCCCGGCGATGTCCGCCGCCGCGACCAGCACCGTGCCCCGCTCGGCCAGGAAGCGGGCTGCGTGCTTGCCGACCGCGCCGAAACCTTGCACGGCGATGCGCGCACCGTTCAGCTCGAGACCGCAGTGCGCCGCGGCGACGTCGACCGCGATCGCCAGCCCGAAGCCGGTTGCCCCGATCTCGTCGAGCGGGATGCCGCCCAGCGCGCGCGGCAGGCCGACCGCGCGCCCGATCTCGTCGCGCACCCACGCCATGCACGTCTCGTCGGTACCCATGTCGGGCCCCGGGATGTAGTCGTGCACGTCGTGCACGAGCGCGGCGAAGGCCCGGACGAGCCGTTCCTTGTCGGCGATGGGCATGCCCGGATCGGCGAAGATCACCGACTTCCCGCCGCCGTGCGCTAGCCCGGCCGCCGCGTTCTTCCAGGTCATCGCCCGTGCGAGCCGGAAGCACTCGCGCGCGCTCACGTCCGGCGCCATGCGGACACCGCCGATCGACGGTCCCGCGGCGACGTTGTCGACGACCACGACGGCCTGCAGGCCGATCGACGGCTCGTAGAGGTGCTCGACGCGGGCGGGCCCGAACTCGTCGGCGAAGGGAAATTCGCTCATAGAAGGAGTTTCGCGAGTGCGGCCCGTGCGCCCCTAGGGCCGGAAGACCGCGCGCCCCCGGCGCACGAGTCATACGATCCTGACGGCGGTTGGGTAGCGCCGGTGCGCGCTCAGTACTTGTACATGTTCTGCGCGAAGTCGGAGCGCGTCGTCTCGAACCGCTGCACGAACGAGTCGTAGGGCACCCACTCGTCGCCCAGGAGAGGATCGAGCACGTGGATCCGTGCCACCGTCGCCGACTCCTCGGCGCCGTCGACGATGTTGATGCCCGAGATCACGTACGCCCGGTGGGGGTCGCCGGGCACGCCGATCAGCAGCGCGCCGTTCGACTTCAAGAGGTCGTCCCAGATCTCCGGAGAGAAGGTCGACGGGAGCAGCTGCGTGAGCCCGAAGTGATACGCGACCTGACCGAGCTCGACCGGTCGGGATCCCTCGTCCCATACGTCGTCGGGAAAGCGTTCTTGCAGCTGGTAGATCACTTCCATGTCGTCGTAGCTGCCGCCGTTGTAATTGAGCACCATGGCGGTCGCCGCGGCCCAGCCGGAGTGATCGGTGCTCTGGCTGACCATGCTGACGGAGTAGTCGACGCTCACGCAGCCGCATTATGCACGTTGCCCGGCCCGCGCGCGCTACCTCAGGGGCGACCGATGTGTTTGACTTGGTCGCGGCCAGGGACACGGGAGGTTCACGATGGCGTCGATCGACCTTTCCAACGCCGACGAGCTCGGCATCGTCGACCACGGCGATGGCTCGCTCAGCTCGGCGAATCCCGACGGCAGCGTCTCCACGTCCGGCGCCGACGGATCGCTCACGACGGTGAACCCCGACGGATCGACGACGGCGACCGCGGCCGACGGCACCTTCACACACCGGGATCCCGACGGCGGGATGACGATCTTCGGCGGCGACATGTCGTGGGTGTTCCAGGACGTCGACGGCACGACCACGACGAGCAGTACAGACGGCTCGTACACGACCGTCGAGCCCGACGGTACGCAGACGGTCACCGACACGAGCGGCAATACCTCGATCTACGGCCCCGACGGGAGTCAATCCGTCATCAATGCCGACGGTTCCGCCGTCATCTACGACAGCAACGGATCAGCCACGACGATGACACCCGAAGGCACGCTGACCACGCTCGGTTCCGACGGGCGCCAGACGGTGACGAGCCCCGACGGCACGTCGACGACGTATCACACCGACGGCACCCAGACCATGACGCACCCCGACGGCACCCACCACGTGACCGATCCCGACGGCACCGTGACTCACTACGACAACGCGGGCCAGGCGGTCCCGGCAGAGGGGCAGCAGGAGGTGCCGCCGCCCCGGCACGAGCACCCGACGACCGCGCACGTGCCGCACAAGACGACAAATGCGCAGCCGGCCACCCACCGCACGCCGAAGACCCAGCCCAGCCAGCACCACCCGGCCGACGGGAAGCACCCCACGCACCAGCAGCACGCCTCGCGGCGTTGATCATCCACAACGGGTGATGCCGCCGCCGCTCCGAAGCTCTAGCGTGCAGGGCGGTAGACGCGGCCCGGGGAGGACACCATCATGATCTGGGGCATCGGTTACGGGATTCTCTGGCTGGTGCTCATCGTGACGCTGGGCGTGATGTGCATCCGCAAGGGTCACTGGGTCATGTTCATCATCGGGATCATCTTCCCCTTGCTGTGGCTGATCGGCGCGATCATGCCGCCGGCCCGGCGCGTGTAGCCGTATGGGCAGCAAGGGCAGCAAGGCGCGCAAGCCGAAGCACTCCCAACACCTCCCCAAGGTCGGAACACCTGCCGAGAACCGGCGCTTGCAGCACGCCGAAGGCGAGGCCGTCCTCGACAACATGGGTCTCGGCGGCGCGTCGTCGGGGACCCGGGTCGCCGTGACCGCGATCATCGTCGTCGTGGTCGTCGGCGCGATCTGCGGCCTGCTGCTGCTGACGCTGCGCTGATCGCTCGTGTTCCACCGCCGCGCGGGATTGCCCGACGACTGGTACGACATCGCGCTGCGGTCGTTCGGCCACTGGCACGAGCTCGACGACGACGAGCGCGCGCAGCTCGGAGACGATGCCGACTGGCTCTTGCGGCACAAGAGCTGGGAAGCGGCGCACGGCTTCGCGTTGTCCGACGAGATGCGGACCGTCGTCGCGTTGGAGGCCGCGCTGTTGATCCTCGGGTTGGGTACCGACCACTACCGCGAGGTCGGTGCGGTGATCATGTTTCCGACGACGATCGCGTCGAGTGGCGTGCGCGCCGGCCCGGTGCCGGGCACGGTCAGCGACGGTGTGCTGCCCGTGCTCGGCGAGGCGCACAGCCGGCGCGGTCCCGTGCTCATCGCGTGGGACGAAGCGCGCCGCGACGCCGGCCGTCCGGGGCAGGGCCACAACGTCGTGCTGCACGAGTTCGCCCACAAGCTCGACATGCTCGACGATCTGATCGACGGCACTCCCCCGCTGCCCGGCCGGGCCGAGCTCCGCCGGTGGGTCGAGGTGTGTACGCCCATCTACACCGACATGCGCGCCGGCGCCGACCGTCCCCCGCTGCAGCCATACGGCGCGACGAGCACCGGGGAGTTCTTCGCCGTCGCGACCGAGGCGTTCTTCGAGGCGCCGGCCGAGCTGCAACACCACGAGCACGATCTCTACGACATCCTGCGCGACTTCTACCACCAGGATCCCGCGCGGCGCGCCGGGAGTGGTTCGTTCAGCGGGTGAACGGCGTGAACCGCGGTCGCTGGTGCGCTACGGGGACGCTTTCCATCTCGGCGAGTCCCTGCGCCGCGGCCGCGTCGCACCACGCCGCGTAGCGCCGGCTGAGGGGTGCCGCGGTCGCGCCGTGCGCGAACACACTCAGCGCGACCGTCACGGTGATCGCGATCGTCAACGTGTTCACGTGCGGCACGTTCGCCGCTTCCACGACCACGACTCCGAACACGATCGACGCGAGCCCGCGCGGCCCGAACCACCCGAGGAACGCGATCGTGGGCGGGCGGGCGCCGCTCTTGATCATCGCGATGGCGACCGGCACCATCCGCACGACGGTCAGGCTCACGACCGCGTATGCGACCTCGCGTGCACCGATGTCGTGCCAGAGCCCGCCGAGGACCGCAGCTCCGAACACGATCAACGTCGCGGCGTTGAGCACCCCGCCGATCTGCTCGGTGAACAATGTCGCGTCCGATTCCTTGCGCGTCAGCCGCCCGAACGCCACCCCGCCGACGAAGGCCGCGATGAACCCGCTCCCGCCGAGCGCGTCGGCGATGCCGAACGCGGCCAGCGCCGCCATGGCCGGAACGACGGGGATCCAGTGGTCGGCGATCGTG
>DATMUX010000085.1:0-5579 GCA_035563695.1 Acidimicrobiia bacterium | reverse complement strand
CCTCGTGCCAGCGAGCCAGTGCACCGCGAAAGCACCGCCCACCGGTTGTTGGTGACACCCCGCGCAGGTGCGAGATACACGACTCCGACAAGGGGGTGAGGTTGCGATTCGACCACATCGGAATTCCCACGACGACCGAGTTCGACGGTGAGATCCCGCTGCCGCACCTGCGGATGACGGTCAGCGATCACCTGAACAATCCGTTCGGTATCCAGTGGCAGCGATACTGGAACGATTCACCGGTTCCGGAACTCGTCAAGACGGTGGCCCACGTCGCGTTCGAGGTCGACGACCTGCAGGAGACACTGCGCGGTCACCACGTCATCATCGAGCCGAACAGCCCGAGCCCGGGCGTGATGGTCGCGTTCGTCGAGGTGAACGGTGCGCCCGTCGAGCTGATGCAGATCGACCACGCGATCAGGCCCGACCTCATACCGGACGCGTAGCCCGGCGTATCGTTCTTCCCGGACAATCTCATCGGGAGCGCGACTCGTGAGGAGCCCATGGCCAAGCTGATCTACGTGGCGAACGTGTCGCTCGACGGGTTCGTCGAGGACGAGCACGGCGGCTTCGAGTGGACGGCGCCACCCGACGACGAAAGATTCGCGTTCATTACGAACCTCGTGCGCCCGGCCGGCACCTACCTCTACGGGCGGCGCATGTACGAGACGATGGCCGTCTGGGAGACCGAACACTCCCTGGCCGCCGAATCCGAGCTCCGGGCCGACTTCGCGCACATGTGGCAGGCGGCCGACAAGATCGTGTACTCCACGACCCTTGATGCGACCTGGACGGCCAACACTCGGCTCGAACGCCGTTTCGATCCGGAGTCCATCGGTGAGATGAAAGCCGCAGCCGGTCGCGATCTGACGGTCGGTGGCGCGAACCTCGCGGCGCACGCGTTCAGGTCCGGGCTCGTCGAAGAGTGCCACCTCTTCGTCTGCCCGATCCTCATCGGTCGAGGCAAGCCATCGCTACCGAGCGAACTACGCGCCGAGCTCGAGGTGCTCGACGAGCGCCGATTCGATGACGGAGCCGTGTATCTGCGCTACGGCATCCCGAACTGAAGCGTGTCGCCGAGGTATGGGGACTCCACGATCCTTTTGCGGCCGCGATACCAGTCGCGTATGCGCGACCCACTCGGCTTCCTGCCCGTAGGCCCTTGTTTGGTCCGAGTCCCGCGGGCGGCTGCCGTCTGTTCCGACCTTCGGTGTCGTTAGATTTGGAGGGTGATCCTCGATCGCTTCAACATTAAGGGCCGCGCCGCAGTCGTGACGGGCGGCGGTCGGGGGATCGGCGCCGGTAGCGCGGTCGCGCTGGCCGAGGCCGGCGCCGATGTCGTGATCTCGTCTCGTACCGCTTCGGAACTCGAAAACGTTGCGGAACAGATCGAAGCGCTCGGTCGGCGCGCGTTGGCGGTGCCGGCCGACCTCTCCGATCTGGACCACGTGGCCGCGCTCGCCGCCGCCGCACACGACGCATTCGGCCGACTCGATATCGTCGTCAACAACGTCGGCGGCACGATCCCGAACGCCTTTCTCGACACCTCGACCGACTATATGGAAGAAGCGTTCCGGTTCAACGTGTCGACTGCGCATGCGTTGGCGCGTGCGGCCGTCCCGCTCATGTTGGCAACGGGTAGTGGAACGATTGTCAACGTCTCGTCGATCATGGGACGCGTGAGCGGCAGGGGGTACCTCGCGTACGGTGCGGCCAAGGCCGCGCTCGCGCACTACACGAGGCTCGCGGCGCGAGATCTTGCACCGAGGATTCGCGTCAATGCGATCGCAGTTGGGTCGGTCGCGACGTCGGCGTTGGAATTCGTCGTGAACGATGACGCGACGCGCACGGCAATGGAGAACGCCACACCCCTGCGCAGCATTGGCAACGTCGACGACGTGGCGACAGCGGTGCTGTATCTCGCGTCACCCGCGTCGGCGTACATGACGGGAAAGGTGCTGGAAGTCGACGGCGGCCTCGAGCAACCAAACCTCGACCTCGGCCTCCCCGATCTTTGATCGTCTTCCCGGACGCTGGGTCCAACGACAGAACCAACAAGCATCTGCGTCCACGAAGGTGCTCGGCGATGATTCGCTCTCGGATGTAAGCGAATCGGGGTGGCTGTGCGTAGAGATGGTGTGCGCGACACGCGAGCCGAGTTCGTCGAGTTCTACGAAGCGAACAAGGATGCCTGCCTGCGCGCGGTCGCGGTCAGCGTCGCCGATCGTGACCTGGCCGAGGAGTTGGTGGGTGAGGCGTTCGCACGAGCCTGGACGCGTTGGCCGAGGATCCGCGGGCACCCCGCACCGGCCGCGTGGGTGGTTCGGGTCGCGCTGAACACTCGTGTGTCATGGTGGCGACGCCGCCGTCGCGAGGTGCCGCTCGGCGAACATGACGCGTGGTCCAACGACCTGACGCTCGATCTGGACCTCGACATCGCAGCGGCGTTGCTGCGACTTCCCCGACGCCAGCGGGAGGTCGTCGCGTTGCGCGTCCTTCTCGATCTCGATACCGAAACCACGGCCAGGATCCTCGGCATCGCTCCCGGAACGGTCACGGGGCACCTCGCCCGCGCCACGAGCGTCCTTCGACGTCAGCTTCTCTCGCCCGAGCACATCACCGAGGTGACCCCATGATCAGCGACACCGACCTCGAGCACAAGGTCCGCGCGTCCGTATCGGATCTGCACATGCGGATACCGGTCGAGGCGATCCTCGACAACGCGCGACGCCGGCGGCGCTCACGACGCATCATGCTGTCGGCGACGGCGGTGGTCGGCTGTGCTGCCGTCGCGCTCGCCGCGATCGGTCTCACCGCGACGCACGAGACTGCTCGAACAGCCAAAGCGCAGCTTGCGGCCTTCACGCTCAGCGGCGGCCCCGGCGGTTCCGCCAGCCTCACACTCCACAAGGGGGCGCAATACCGGCTCGATCCCGATGCACTCCGCCGCGCCCTCGCCGAACACGGCATCCCCGCGCTCGTGACCGTCGGTACGTCCTGCGACACCAATCCGGAGCCCGACGGTCTCGACCGGGTCGTCACCGCCTCGCGCCAGTCGAGCGGCGACGTCTTCATCACCATCAATCCAGGCGCGATCCCTGCGGGAGCCGAACTCAGCATCGGCTACTTCTCCAGCCACACCCGCTACAGCCTCATCGAACAGAAGGCACCCAAAACCTGCAGCGCCTGACCGCCGTTTCGTGCCACACCGTCGGCCGACCACCAGCCGGCGGTCGACACTGTGCGAACACCGCTCGCGCTCGCACGGCCCTCGTCATTCAGGGCAATCTGTGCGCCCATGATCGGCGACATCGAAGCTGCTCACGGTGCCGTCGAGCCCGCGCTGATCGTGCTGGTCAGCGGACCACCGGGTGCCGGAAAGAGCACGATTGCCCGACGTCTGGCCGAGGGTTTCGAGCGGAGCGCTCACCTCAAAGTCGATGATCTGCGAGAGATCATGGTGAACGGCTTCGAACCGCCCGGCGCCGAGTGGACGCCCGGGAACGAGCAGCAGTTCGTACGGGCTCGGGCGGCGGCGACACTCATCGCGCGACTGCATGCCGCTGACGGAGTGACCGTGGTGATCGACGACGTATGTGTCCCCGCACACTTCGAGGACCACTATGTCGAACTGTTCGCAGAGCCCCTCGTGCATCGGGTGATGCTCAAGCCGACATGGATGGCGCTGGAGGGGCGTATGCGGGCGCGCCAGGGTCCGTGGGATGAGTTGATGCTGTCGTCTGGAGCGGCAGCGTGGTGCTACGAGGGGCTCGAGCGCCTGACGCTCGAGAACTGGGTGGTCTTGGACTCGTCCGGCCAGTCGGCGGATGAGACCGCCGAGGAGGTCCGCAAGTCGCTCGCGCGCTCGTCCTCCTAACCGGGGCCTGCGCAATGCGTTCGCGTGTGGGACTCGCTTTATCACGCCCGAGCGAGCATTCTGTGCGGGTGACCGCCCCTAACTTCAGCGCGACATATGACGCGCTCGCATCTCGGTTCGACGAATGGTCGGCGCAGGTCGAACCGGACGTGCGGGCGGAGTGGGGCTCGAAAGTCGTCGAGTGCATCCCTGCGGGTGAGCGGGTGGTCGAGCTTGGTTGCGGGACGGGCGTTCCCGTGGCTCGGATGCTGTCGAGTCGCTACGCCTACACGGGTGTCGATACGTCGGAGGGCATGCTCGAGAAAGCACGCCAGAGCGTGGGTGCGGATGCGACGCTGCTTCGCGCCGATATGCATTCGGTTCGTTTCGCTCCGGCTTCGCTGGGCGCCGTGGTCGCGTTCTACTCGATCTCGCATACACCGCGCGAGCAACATGCATCGTTGCTGCGCCGCGTCGCCTCGTGGCTTCGTCCCGGCGGTGTCTTCGTCGGCAATCTCCACTATTTCGACGATCCCGACGATTTCGACGAGAACTGGTTGGGCGCCGGACCGATGCGATGGAGCGGATTCGATGGCGCAACCAACCGTCGCCTGCTGGTCGACGCGGGCTTCGTAGTCGTCGAGTGTGAAGCGATTTCGCAGACCGAGCCGGATGGATCGAAGATCTGTCCGATGTGGTTCAGCGCCCGGCGCGAGACCTGAAGGCACGCGCCCAATGCGTTCGCGTGTGACACTCGCCATATCACGCCCGAGCCGGCAATGTGCGTGCGCCCGGACAGCGTCGCGACCGTAGCGATGGAACCGTCGAATGACCAGTTGTACGACGCCATCGGAGCCACCTACTCCGTGACGCGACGGACCGAGCCGCGCATCGCCGCGCGGCTGTGGGCTTCGCTCGGCGATGCGCGGACGGTACTGAACGTCGGAGCGGGTACCGGATCCTACGAGCCACCCGACCGCTATGTGCTGGCGGTCGAACCGTCGGCGCTCATGCGTTCGCAGCGCCTCGCGGACGCGGCACCATGCCTGGCTGGATCTGCCGAAAACCTACCGTTCGATGACCAGTCCTTCGACGCGGCGATGGCGTTCTCGACGATTCATCACTGGCGGGACCCCATCGCCGGACTTCGCGAGATGCGGCGTGTTGCTCGCCGCGTCGTGGTGTTCACGTTTGACACCAGTGACCCGAGCCAGTTTTGGCTGACGCGTGATTACCTGCCCGAGGCCGCTGCACTGAGAGCGTGCAGAGTGCTGGCATCACTGACCGAGCTGGCCCACGCGATCGGAGCCCGGATGGAGCCGGTGCCCATACCGTGGGACTGCGCTGACGGTTTCTTCGAGGCCTACTGGCGGAGGCCGGAGGCATACCTGGACGAGAAAGTCCGCCGCGGAATATCGGTCTGGGCCTCAGTCGGACCGGATGCCGAACACCGGGCGGTGCGAAGCCTCCGTGACGACCTGGCCTCAGGTAGGTGGGCCGAGCGGAATCGCGATCTCGTTGATCTCGACGCCGCGGAGCTCGGCGCGCGACTGCTCGTTGCGTGAACCCGCGACGTCTCGACATCCGCTTCGAGGTGCGCTGACTGGCGTCTTCGATCACCAACGAAGGCCGAGCCCGAGCTGCCGATCGGTGCCCGCGCGTAGCCTCGTGCCATGACGGACATGCCGCCCGTGCCGACGGGCCGTGGTTCAACCCCGTCGCC
>DATMUX010000084.1:0-3435 GCA_035563695.1 Acidimicrobiia bacterium | reverse complement strand
GGTGAACAGCTGCACGCTCGTCGGGTCGTCGAATGTCATCTGCGTCGCGCGCGCGTGGCGTCCGTTGCCGTTGTTGACGAGCGTCTCGGCGGCCTTGGCCCGCCAGTGCTCGATCGGCCACGAGTCCGTCTTCAGCGCGATGCCGTACGGCGCGACGTGCCGTTGCACGATCTGCCGGGCGTCGGCTTTGACCTCGTCGAGGGTCGTCGGTGGCTTGTTCGGGTCGAGCCCGGCCTTCCGGAACGCGACCTTGTTGTAGTAGAGGACGGGATTGGAGTCGTTGAACGGCATCGGGTACAGCACGTTCTTCACGCTGTAGTAGGCAACGACCCGCGGCACGAGATCGGCGGTGCTCGCGTGATCGGCTTCGATGCACGACTGCACCGGAAGGACGAGCCGGCTGTCGATCAGCGTCTGGAGCTCGGTGTCCTCACCCTGGTAGAGGTCGGGCAACACGCCGGTGTCGACACCCGACTTCAGGCGCGTGAGATTGTCGGGGTAGCTCGGCGCGCCCGACAGGGTGACGTGCACATCGTGTTGCTGCGCGTTGAACTGCGCGGTCAGCTTCTTCAGCTCGTCCTCGTTGGCCACGGTCATGGCGTGCCAGTACGTGATCTCGACGGGCTTCTTCGCCGACTGCAACGACGCGAGCGGGCACGGCGGCAAGGTCGTCGAGCCGCCACCGCCGGCCGAGGAGCTCTTCGAGCTCGCGCCACCGCATCCCGCCGGCGCGAACGCCGCCAGGGACACGACCAGGATGACACCGAGCGCGGGACGTCGCATGTCGATCACCCCTTGACCGCGCCGGCTGTGAGCCCGCGCACCAGCTGCTTCTGGAACACCAACAACAAGATCAGCAGCGGGACGGCTGCGAGCACCGTGCCCGCGAACGTGACGTTGATCTGGTCGACGCTCACGCGGCTGAGCTGGCGCAGGCCCACTTGCACCGTGCGGTAGTGGTCGCTCGCAACCAGCGGCCACAGATACTGATTCCACGCGTCGAAGAAACAGAACAGCGCGAGCGCGGCGATGGTCGGGCGCGCGAGCGGAACCGCGACGCGCCACATGAACCGCCAGTGTCCGTATCCGTCGAGCTCGGCCGCGTCCTTCAGATCGCGAGGCAGCGACAGGAACGCCTGCCGGACGAGGAACGCGCCAAAACCCGTCGCGAGGAAGGGGACGACGAGCGCGCCGTAGGTGTCGAGCCCGAGAAAGCTGCCGACGAGCGGGAGCTTGCCGATGCTCACGACGGTTTGGAGGTTGGTGAAGAACACGACCTCGAACGGCACCATCATCGTCGCGAGGAACACCACGAAGAGCGTCTGGCGACCCGGGAAACGCAAGAACGCGAACGCGTACGCGGCACAGATCGACGTGAACACCTGACCGCCGACGATGAGGAACGTCACGACAACGCTGTTCCAGAGATACGATCCGATGTGGCCTTCGTTCCAGGCGGTGGCGTAGACGCCGAAGTCGGGTGAGGTCGGGAACAGCGTCGGCGGCCGGGTGATGATCTGGTCCGGCCGCAGGAGCGAATTCACGAGCGTGATGTAGATGGGGAACAGCACGAGCAGCGAGAGCACCGTCAGGAACAGGTACCGGTTGATCGTGCGGGCGAGTCGCGCGAAGCGGCCCGATCCGACCCAGCCGACGATCGCGAGCACGAGCGCAATGACGAGCGCGACGCCTATCCCCGAGAGGAATTGGGCGAACCCCGGAGTCAACGTCGCCATCAGGCCACTGCCGTCAGCGCTCATAGCTCACCCGCCGCTCGATGAGACGGATCTGGATCAACGTGAGCACGAGCGTGATCACGAACAGCGCAATCGCGAGCACAGCTGCCTGGCCCTCGTTGCTCTGGATGAACACCGCGCGATAGATCGCGTAGACGAGCACGTTCGTGTGGTTCTCGGGACCCCCCGAAGTCAGGATGTCGATCTGGCCGAACGAGTGGAACGCGAGGATCGACCCGACGATGATCGCGAAGAACAATGTCGGTGACAGCATCGGCAACGTGACGTTGCGAAAGCGCGACCACGCGCCGGCGCCATCGACACGCGCCGCCTCGAGCAGGTCGTCGGGAACGGCTTGCAGACCCGCCGACATCAGGATGAACGAGAGGCCGAGGTTCTGCCACACGGTGACGGCCGCGACGGTCAGAAGCGCCCACTTCGGATCGTCGAGCGGCGACAGGCCACCCGTGCGCCCGAGCGCATAGTTGAACAATCCGATCTGCGGGTTGAGCAGCGTGAGGGAGATCAGCGACGCCACCGCCACCGAGGTGATCACCGTCGAGGAGAAGATCGTGCGGTAGACGCCGATGCCGCGGAGCTTCTCGTGCGCGAGCACCGCGAGCGCGAGCCCGAGCGAGATCCCGAGCGGCACGGTGTAGATGACGAATTGCAACGTCACGCGGAGGCTGTTGAGGAAGTCGTGCGACGTGAGGACGTCGGTGTACTGGTGCATTCCCGCCCAGATGCGCGGACCGGCGAAAGGCGGCGTCCGGTAGAAGCCCAGCCAGAAGTTCTTGATGAGCGGGTAGAACACGAACGTGCCGAAGATGACCAGCGACGGGACAACGAGCGCGTAACCGAGCAATGCCTCACGCGCGCGCCGTGAGAGCTTCCGGCGGCGAGGTGCGGCGACCGCGCTCACCCGTCCTCGATTCGCGACCCGCTGACCTCGTCGAAGACGTGCAGGTTGGCCGGCTCGGCGTCGAGGCGCACGGCGTCACCGACCTTCGGCGGCGCGATGTCGACGTCGAGCCGGGTGATGACGAGCGTACCGTCGTCGAGGCGGCACGCAATCTGCCGTTCGTACCCGAGCGACTCGATCACCGTCACCGTGGCGGGCACGACACCGTCCTTCATCAGCGAGAGATGCTCGGGGCGCACGCCGACCACGACCCGATCGAGCGCCTGCGCGGCGATCGCGTGCGCGAGACCGTCGGGCAGCGGGACGCGCGCGCCCGGGAGACCGACCGCGAGTTGACCGTCGTCGCGCACGACGCGTCCCGCGATCGTGTTCATTGGCGGCGTTCCGATGAATCCAGCGACGAAGAGGTTCTGCGGACGGTCGTACACCTCCTGCGGCGGGCCGACCTGCTGGAGCACGCCGTCCATCAGAATCGCGATGCGATGTCCCATCGTCATCGCTTCGACCTGGTCGTGAGTGACGTAGACGACCGTGGTCTCGAGGCGTTGCTGCAACTCGATGAGGTCGGCCCGGGTCTGGACGCGCAGCTTGGCGTCGAGGTTCGAGAGTGGCTCGTCCATCAGGAACGCAGCGGGGCGGCGCACGATCGCGCGCGCGAGCGCAACGCGCTGGCGCTGACCACCCGAGAGCTGTGCCGGCTTGCGGTCGAGTAGTTCGGTCAATCCGAGCGTCTCGGCGGCCTCACGCACCAGCCGATCACGTTCCTCGCGTGCGACT
>DATMUX010000083.1:0-2109 GCA_035563695.1 Acidimicrobiia bacterium | reverse complement strand
CTCGCCGCCCTCGTGCGGACCGCGACATACTCAGAAACCATGAGCATTCCTGATTTCGAAACGATCACGTACGACGAAGGTGACGATGGTGTCGCGGTCGTCACGTTGAACCGGCCCGACGTCCACAACGCGTTCAACTCGCTCATGCAACGTGAGCTGCACTCGCTGTGGCGCGTGCTGCGCCGCCACGATCCCGTGCGGTGCATCGTGCTCACCGGCGCGGGCGACAAGGCGTTCTGCACCGGCATCGACCGGATGGAGCAGATGGGCGGCGAGAGCGACGAGACGACCGACCGCGACGTCGTCGGGTCGGGAACCACGCCGTTCATGTTCAACGACCCGGGCGACAACATCGGGCCGAAGTCGTGCGACCTCTGGAAGCCCGTGATCGCGGCCGTGAACGGCATGGCGTGCGGCGGCGCGTTCTACATGCTGGGCGAGGTCGAGTTCATCATTGCCGCGGAGCACGCCACGTTCTTCGACCCGCACGTCACCTACGGCATGACGGCCGCGTTCGAGCCGATTCACATGTCGGGGATCACGCCGTTCCCCGAGATCATGCGCCTGTCCCTGCTCGGCAACTACGAGCGCATGTCGGCGCAGCGGGCGTTTCAGATCGGCATGGTGAGCGAGGTGGTGTCCGCAGATGCGCTCCGCGCCCGGGCGCATGAGCTCGCGGCCATCATCGCGTCGCAGCCTCGCCTCGCGATCGAGGGGACGGTGCGCGCGATCTGGTCGACGCGCTCGATGCCCCAACGCGAGGCGGTACGGCTCGGGTACGCGTACGTCGCCATGGGCACGAACCAAGAGTCGATCGCCGAGGGCCAGCAGCTCTTCGCCTCGGGCAAACGAGTCGAGTGGAAGCTGCGATGATCGAGCCACACCCGCGGCGGCGAGCGAAGGCGAAGCCGGAGCGAGCTCGTAGGAGCAGGCGAGCGGCCGCGAGCCGGGTATCCCGGCGAGCAGCGAGCGCGACCAGAACAGTCGAATGGAAGCTCCGGTAGCGCGGATGTCTCTGACCAGAAGAGTCGCAATCGTCGGCGCCGCCTTATCGGACATCGGGCGGGTCGACGTGAAGACGCCGTTCGAGCTGCACTACCAGGCGGCGTCGCGCGCGCTGGCCGACGCGGGGCTCACGAAAGCCGACGTCGACGGGCTGGGCTCGAGCGGCATGGGGATGCTCGCGCCGATCGAGATCGCCGAGTACCTCGGGCTGCGGCCGACGTGGGTCGACGGGACCGGCGTGGGCGGATCGACGTGGGAGTTCATGGTCGAGCACGCCACCGCGGCGATCCTCGCCGGCCACGTCGAGGTCGTCGTGCTCGTGTACGGCTCGACGACGCGCGCCGATCTGAAGGCCCGGCGGCGCACCGCGAACCTCGGGTTCGGCGGGCGCGGCCCGATCCAGTTCGACGTGCCGTTCGGCCATTCTCTGATCTCGAAGTACGCAATGGCGACCAGGCGCCACATGTACGAGTTCGGAACCACGATCGAGCAGCTCGCCGAGATCGCGGTGAGCACGCGCTACAACGCCGGGTTCAACCCGGAAGCGTTCTACCGCGACCCGATCACCATCGACGAGGTCAACAGCAGCCGAATGATGGCGGACCCGCTCACGAAGCTACACTGCTGCATTCGCAGCGACGGAGGCGGCGCGGTCGTGTTGACGAGTGAGGAACGAGCCCGCGATCTGCCCAAGCAACCCGTGTACGTGTTGGGCACGGGTGAGGCGACGAGTCACACGACGATGAGCGAGTGGGAGGACTTCACCCAGTCGCCGGCCGTGCGCAGCGGACGCCTCGCGTTCGAACGTGCAGGTGTGTCGCCCGACGACATCGATGTGTGCGAGATCTACGACGCCTTCACGCATATGGTGCTCGCCAGCCTGGAGGCGCTGGGCTTCTGCAAGATCGGTGAGGGAGGCCCGTTCGTCGAGGACGGCAAGCTCCGCCTCGGCGGTGCGCTGCCGACGAACACCGACGGCGGCGGCCTGGCCCACTGCCATCCGGGAATGCGCGGCATGTTCCTGCTCGTCGAGGCGACGCGCCAGCTGCGCGGAGAGGCCGTCGGCCGCCAGGTCGATGGGGCCCGGCTCGCGTGCGTGAACGG
>DATMUX010000082.1:0-2415 GCA_035563695.1 Acidimicrobiia bacterium | reverse complement strand
GCGTCGGGGGTCGAGTATTTTGATGCGTCGTACGCGCATCGCGCGCCGGAACGCGCATGCCGTTGCGGGATCTACGCCTGGTATCAGCCCGGCGACCCGAACATGACCGGTACGGGCGGCGTCTTCGGCGTCATCGAAGCGTCCGGTCTGATCTTCATGGGCACCCGAGGCTTCCGCGCCGAACACGCCAGAATCGTTGCTGTCCTCGCCTACGGTCCCCGCGCCCGACGCGCGTGTGCACGCGCCAGGATCGCTGTGTACCGCCGATACCGCCGCCTGGTGGCCGACTACCCGCCCCAAGACCTACGAGCGTTACTCGACACCGAACCCGACCCGTAATCACCGGGCCGAGAACCCAGCTTCGGGTTACCTCGCGCTGGCGCGCCGGAGCATGCCTCGACGGTCGCGTTCCGACACGCCTCCCCAGACGCCATCGACGACCTGACGTTCCAGCGCGTAGTCCAGACAGGCCGCACTCACCCCACACCTCCGACAGACGGGTTGCGCTGCGCCCACTCCGACACGATCGGAAGGGAAGAACAGCGCCGGGTTCATCCCTCGACAGGCGGCGTCCGCCATCCACGACCGCCGCTGCACCGGTTCCGGTGTCGTCGCCCTACGGCGTATCGGAGCGCTGATCGGGAGCTGCGCCATGACGGCTCCTTCGTCCGCCCGAGCGGCGGAGTGGTGGCAGGTCATCGACCCTGCCCTGCACCACGCCCGACTCGTCGTCCCAAGGGGAACGGCGAAAGTTGCTCCAAGACGCACGCGCACCACGACAATCGGTGTGCGCGTCACGTCGACGATCAGCCTCGCACGCGCCCGCAGCAACCTCCAGAGCCTTTGGTCCCGTACCAGAACCCAGCCGTTGCCGCGCCCGACCCGCAACATCCGCGCGACTTGCACTCGGAAACAAGTTCCGGGTAACCGTCACTCACGATGATGCTCGCGCTCGTCCTGTCCACGCTGTGGTTCGCACGGCCGCACCCCACCACCACGACACCGCCGCCGCCCGCAACGACGACCATCTCGCCCACCATCCCAACCCCGACCACAGTGCGCCCACGACCGACCACCACGACAACAGCGCACCGCAGCGTGCCGCCACCGCCACCCCCCACGACGCCGTCCACCGCGCCGATCCCGACCACGCTCGCAACACGCCCTGCGCTGTTGACTGTCCCGGCGCCGCCGCCGACTCAATCCACGCCCCCACCGGCAACCTCGATCAGCGCTTCGACCACGACGACTCGCACCACACTGGCGCGCGTCGCTACACCAAAGACCACCCACCACGGCGGTGTCGATCCGGTTACCCGATGGACCGCACCGATCCTGGCGGCATGCATCGCACTACTCGCAGGGCTTGCCGTTCTGCTGCGCCGTCTCCATGTCCGATGACACCGTCGCAGATCCGAGATCGACGTGTCCCAACCGTCCGTCGCATCGTGCCCGGCGACGCGCGGACGGCCCGGTGGGTCGTTCTCATCGACTGGACAAGGGTTGCCGTCTGGTCCGCTTCGCAACCGTGGGCGGGGGAACCAGACGAATCACGGACCAGCTCGGCAACCACAACCATGCAACCCCGGCACCGTCACCGACGCATGAACGCAGCCCCAACCACTACCGGATCGTCACGCCGTCGTCACCGGCGCGTTGATCGCGCGTCACGCGCGGTGCTTATCGTGCGAGCGCGGGGCCGGACACCCGCAAGCCGAGGACCACGCTTCAAGCGTCCGGCTCCGCACAAGGTCCCACTCGCCGCCCGCGCTGATGCGGTCATGAGCTGTCGTCTCTGGTTAAGCGCGGTGACGACGCCCGGTGACCAGCGCGCTCGCCGCTCGGGCGGCGGCGACTGCAGCGACGCAGTCGGTCTCATCCAGTTCCCACGTTCGGGCGAGGTAGTCGATGATGTGGTCGTCGGCAAGGCCGTGACGTACCAGCACCTCAGCAGCCACGACGGGAGCGACGTCTCGATTCACGCTCCAGGCATCGGCACCTACCCGTTGCGGCTGAACGGCGAGCAGTTCCTCGGGAAACCTCAACCCGAGCGTGACGTCGAGCCCGGACGCGCGCAAGGCGATGGCAACATGGTTCGCTTCGCGCTCGTCCGTCATCAACAACAGCGGAACGCAGCCACCGCCGGCACGCCGTTCGCTGATCACCCATTCACGGTCGGTCGCGTCCAACATCAGTTCGCCATCCCACAAAGGGAGATCGTAAAGGCGCGCAGGTCACGGTCCCTGCGGTCAACTCAGCATCGGAGGGCTGATCGGGTTAGCGGGACCGGTGTGCGCCGTTCGGCCCGGGTGTGATGTGCACGAGGCGGCTCGGTTCGCGTACCTCGACACGATGCCACGTGCCCTTCGGCACGATGATCGCCTGGCCCGGCTGCAATGTCTCCAGACGCTCCGC
>DATMUX010000081.1:0-5022 GCA_035563695.1 Acidimicrobiia bacterium | reverse complement strand
GTGAGCGCGCCGATCGCGACGTGCCCGTCGACCTCGCGTACGTAGGCGAGGTCGCGGATCCGGGCGACGTCGACGAGGACCGCCGGCGTGGCGAGGCGCATCTTCATGAGCGGCAACAGCGAGTGACCGCCCGCGATCAGCTTCGCGTCGGTGCCGTGCGCGCCGAGGAGCGAGACGGCTTCGTCGGTCGAGGTCGCGCGCACGTAGTCGAACTTCGCGGGGATCACGGTGTCACCCCTCGGGCGGCGCGGATCGCGTCCCAGACGTGTTGCGGTGACGCGGGCATCGTCACGTCGCGGACGCCCATCGGCGCGAGCGCATCGACGACCGCGTTCATGACCGCGGGGGTCGACGCGATCGTGCCGGCCTCGCCGATGCCCTTCACCCCCATCGGGTTCGTCGGGCTCGGCGTCACCGTGTGGTCGAGCTCGAAGCTCGGGAACTCCGCGGCGGACGGCACCAGGTAGTCGGCGAGCGTGGTCGTCTGCAGGTTGCCGTCGGAGTCGTACACCGCGTCCTCGTAGAGGGCCTGGGCGATGCCTTGCACGATGCCGCCGTGCACCTGACCCTCGACGATCAACGGGTTGATCTGGTTGCCGCAGTCGTCGACCGCGACGTAGCGGAGGATCTCTACCGCGCCCGTCTCCTCGTCGACCTCCACGACGCAGACGTGCGTGCCGAACGGGAACGTGAAGTTCGGCGGGTCCCAGGTGACGGTCTCCGACAGGCCGGGCTCCATCCCGTCGGGCAGGTCGTGCGCGGTGAACGCCGCGAACGCGATTGCCGCGAGCGGCGTCGACCGCGACGGCGTCCCCCGCACGGTGAACTCGCCGCCCGCGAACTCGAGGTCCTCCTCGGCGACCTCGAACTGGTGCGCGGCGATCGCCCGCGCCTTCTGCAGCACGCGGTCGGCCGCAAGGAACACGGCCGTACCGCCGACCGAGAGCGAGCGCGAGCCGTAGGTGTCCATGCCGCTCGGCGAGATCGCCGTGTCGGAGTGCAGCACGTCGATGTCGTCGACGGGGACGCCCAGCTTGTCGGCGACGATCATCGACCAGCTCGTCTCGTGCCCCTGCCCGTGCGGGGTCGTGCCCGTCACCACCTGCACCCGCCCCGTCGGCAGCATGCGGATGGTCGCGGCTTCCCACCCGCCCGCCGCGTAGTTCAGCGATGCGAGCACACGGCTCGGCGCGAGGCCGCACATCTCGACATACGACGACAGCCCGATGCCGACGTGCTTCGTCGATCCCGACGCGCGCTGGTCGCGCTGCTCCTGGCGGAGCTTGTCGTAGCCGGCGAGCTCGAGCGCCCGATCGAGGGCCCGCGCATAGTTCCCGCTGTCGAAGACGAGCCCCGCGCCCGACGAGTACGGGAACTGCTCGGGCGTGATGAAGTTGCGGCGACGGATCTCGGCCGGGTCGACGCCGATCCGTGCGGCGAGCGCGTCCATCGCCCGCTCGATCGCGTACGTCGCCTCGGGGCGGCCCGCGCCGCGGTATGCGTCGGTCGGGGTCTTCGTCGTGAACACGCCCGTGCACGTGAACGAGTAGGCGGGTATGTCGTAGCAGCCGTGGTACACGAACGCGCCGAGCAGCGGGATGCCGGGCGTCACGAGCTGGAGGTACGCGCCCATGTCGGCGAGCAGGTGCACGCGCACCGCGCTGACCTTGCCCGACGCGTCGGCGGCGAGCTCGATGTCCTGGATCTGGCCGCGCCCCTGGATCGTGGCCTGGCTGTTCTCGCTGCGATCCTCGATCCACTTGACCGGTCGCTTCAGCCGCCGCGCGAGCGCGAGCGCGAGCACCTCCTCGGCGTAGACGTTGAGCTTGGATCCGAAGCCGCCGCCGACCGACGGCGCGATCACGCGGAGCTTGTGCTCCGCCAGCCCGCACGTGATGCCGAGCATCACCTTCAGGATGTGCGGAATCTGGGTCGACGAGTAAATGGTGTACTCGCCCGCGAACGGCTGCGGCACGACGCACACGCCGCGCGGCTCCATCGCCATCGGGATCAGCCGCTGTTGCAGATAGCGTTCCTTGACGACGTGGGCCGCGTTCGCGAACGCCGCATCGACCGCCTCCGGTTGAGGGGTCAGCTCCCACGTGTACGAGAGATTGGTGCCGAGATCCGCGTGCACGACGACGCGATCGGAGGCGGCGTCCTCGAGATCGACGACGGCCGGGAGCGCCTCGTAGTCGACGACCACCTCGCCGGCCGCGTCGCGCGCCTCGTACGCGCTGTTCGCGACCACGACGGCCACCGCGTCTCCGACGTAGCACGCCTCGGACACGGCCACCGGCCGGTGCGGCGGGTTCTTCATGTCGGCGGTCACGGGCCACGCGCAGGGCATCGCGTCGGCCCACTCGTCGACGAGGTCGGCGCCCGTGTACACCGCGACGACGCCCGGCATCGCCGCTGCGGCCGCGGTGTCGATCGCGCGGATGCGGGCGTGCGCGTGCGGACTGCGCACGAGCGCGAGATGCAGCGCGCCCGGAACGCCGACGTCGGCGACGAAGCGGGCCTCGCCGGTCAGGAGCGGCGGGTCCTCCTTGCGCTGGGTGCGGGTACCGACGACTGCGCTCATCGCGCCACCTCCGTCGTGCTGCTCGAGGGTTGACCGGCGGCGGCGAGCACCGCTTTCACGATGTTGTGGTAGCCCGTGCAGCGGCACAGATTGCCTTCGAGACCCTGGCGCACGTCACCCTCACTGGGAGACGGGTTCTCGTCGAGCAGCGACACTGCGGCGAGGACCATGCCGGGAGTGCAATAGCCGCACTGCAGTGCATGGTTCTCCTGGAACGCGCGTTGCATCGGATGCAACGCACCGTCGGTGGCCAATCCTTCGATCGTCGTGATCGTCGTGCCGTCGGCCTGAACCGCCAGCGCGGTGCACGACTTCACCGACTCCCCGTCGATGAGCACCGTGCAGGCACCGCACGACGACGTGTCGCAGCCGATGTTCGTGCCGGTGAGCGCGAGTACGTCGCGCAGGTAGTGCACGAGGAGCAGCCGGGGCTCGACCTCGTCGAGCCGGAGTACACCGTTCACGGTGATCGCTACGTCCATCGGACGGACCTCCTCGTGCAGGCGCCGGCCCATCATGGCGCCGACGGTGTCCGCGCGCCAGGGGTGGTCGCATGCGACGAGCGCCTGGAGGCGGTGGCTACCGGCACGCTCGACGGATCTCCTGCCCGGCGGCTGCGAATCGGGCTCAGCGGACCCGCGAGTGACGCCGATAAGGATGCAGTGACCGAGCTGGCTGCCGAGCTCGAGACCGCGCTCGAACAGGCGCGGGCGGGCGACTCGCGGGGCTTCGACGTGTTGTTCCGCACATTCGGCGCGTCGGTCGCGGGGTATTTGCGCGCGCGCAGTGTCTCCGATCCGGACGGGGTCGCCAACGACGTGTTCCTGCGCGCGTTCCGGACGATCCACACGTTCCAAGGCGATGAACGGCGCTTCCGCTCGTGGCTGTTCACGATCGCGCACAACGCCGCGATCGACGATGCCCGCCGGCGCCGGCGGCGCGTGCGCGAGTCCGCCCTCGACGCGGCGTCCGAGCCGGCAGGCGGCGATGTGGAGGCGGATGCCCTGGAGCGCCTCGGGCAGCAACGCATCACCGGCCTGTTGGCCATGCTGTCACCGGATCAGCGCGACGTCGTGGTCCTGCGGGTCGTGTCCGACCTGTCCGTCGAGGAGACCGCGGCGGTGGTGGGCAAGAGCTACGAGGCCGTGAAAGCCCTGCAACGCCGGGGTCTCGCCGCCCTGCGGCGCGCACTGTCCGACCACGAGGCCGTACCGCGATGAGTGGGGGAGACGTTCACCCGCACGAGATGGACACGCCGTACGAGTTCGACGACCACGCCGCGGAGGCCCTCCTGGGCGGCCACGGCCGCCAGGTCGATCCCGCCCTCGCCGAGGTGCTCGGCGACCTGCGTGCGTCGTTCGCCTCGGCCCCGCCGGCCCTCGGCGCCGAGCTGTCGGCGCTGCTCGCGGGCGGCGCGGTGGCGACTTTGCCGTCCTCCCCGTTCGCCCGGAGGTTCGAGCGCGTGCGCTCCTCGATGATCGCCAAGATCGGCGCGGCGACGGCCGCCATCGTCGCGGCCACCGGCGGCCTCGCGGTCGCTCACGCCCTGCCCGCGCCCATCCAGGACGCGTTCTCGCACATCGGTGTCGGTGCGCCGGCCCACCACGGCGACGGGAGCTCCGGCGGCGAGACGTCGGGCGAGGCGACCACCACCACGACGGTCGGCTCGACGACGACGGTGCCGGATGCCGGCGGCTCGACCGACACGACGGTTCCCGGTGGCACCACGACGACCGGACCCGGCGCCAACCACGGCAGCCAGGTCTCGGCGGTGGCGCACGACCACGGCTGCGATCACGGCGCCGACGTGTCGCAGGTCGCCTCGGGCGGACGTTCCCAGAACCCGAACGGCGACACGAGCGGGGCGAACGCGGCGGCCGGCGGACACGATGCGCAGGACTCCTGCTCGCCGGGGGCGGGTGGCGGCCACCAGGGCAGCGGGCAACACGGAAGCGGCCAGAACAACAACCAGGGTGGCAATCACCAGGGTGACAACCATCAAGGCGGCTCCGGCGGCCACGACGGTACGCCGCCGACCACGATCGCGGGCGGCACGACGCCGACCAGCGAGCCGCACAGCGGTGGCAGCCACGGCGGCGGCCAGGGTGGCAACACCGGGTCGGGTGGCGGCTCCCACGGCGGCACCACGGGCCCGGGCGGTCACGGCTGACGCAACCGCTCGTCCCGAGAACATTCCCCCCAAAGCGCTGCGGCCCGCTCCCCCCTCCACGGTGCGGGCCGCATCGCGCGGGGCGCCGGCGGTAGCTCCGCCGCCCCGCGGTCGAGTTCGTCAGTAGGGTCGGGACATGCCCGGATCGATCCTCGGAACGGCCGTGCGGCGCGTCGAAGACCCCGACCTGCTGCTCGGACGCGCGCAGTTCGTCGACGATCTGCCGATCGACGGCGCGCTCCACCTCGTCTTCGTGCGATCGCCCCAT
>DATMUX010000080.1:0-4729 GCA_035563695.1 Acidimicrobiia bacterium | reverse complement strand
GCGCGACCCGACGGCCGACGTCGAGGGCTTCGACGCCGCGGCCAAGGCGGCGATCATCGCGAGCATCGCGTTCGGCGCGCGCGTGGTCGCGGGCGATGTGTACCGCGAGGGCATCACCCAGATCACCGCCGACGACATCGCGGCAGCGCGCGAGCTGGGCTATGTCGTGAAGTTGCTCGCGGTCGCCGAGGAACGCGACGGCGCGGTCGGCGCACGCGTCCATCCCGCGATGGTGCCGTTCGATCACCCGCTCGCATCCGTGCGCGGCTCCTACAACGCCGTGTTCATCGAGGGCGAGGCGGTTGGCCAGCTGATGCTGCTCGGCCGCGGCGCGGGTGGGGGGCCGACCGCCAGCGCGGTTCTGGGCGACCTCATCGACGCCGCCAAGAACCTGAATGCGGGCGCGCGCGGCGCGACCATCGGCGATCTCGTCCGCCGGCCGATCAGCCCTATCGACGCGACGGCGTCGCAGTTCTACGTGTCGCTCGACGTGGTCGACCGTCCGGGGGTGCTCGCCGCGATCGCGGGGGTGTTCGGCCGCCACGACGTTTCGATTCAGTCGATGCAGCAGAAGGGCCAGGGCGCAGGCGCCCGGTTGATCTTCGTCACGCACCTCGCGCGCGAGGCCGCGCTGACGGCGACGATCCGCGAGGTGCGCGATCTCGACGTGGTCGGCCGGGTCGGCTCGGTGTTGCGGGTCGTCGGAGGCGAGGAATGACCGCGACGCGCTGGCCGGGCGTGATCGAGACCTATCGCGCGCGGCTGCCCGTCACCGATCGCACGCCCGTCGTCACGCTCTACGAGGGCAACACCCCGCTCGTCGACGCGCCCCGCCTCTCCGACGCGGTCGGCGCGCGCGTGATGCTGAAGGTCGAAGGCGCGAACCCCACGGGTTCGTTCAAGGACCGCGGCATGACGATGGCGATCTCGAAGGCGGCCGAGGAGGGTGCCAAGGTCGTCGTGTGCGCGTCGACGGGGAACACCTCCGCGAGCGCAGCGGCCTACGCGGCGCGCGCCGGGATGCTCGCGGCGGTCATCATCCCCGACGGTCACGTCGCGCTCGGCAAGCTCGCGCAAGCCTTGATCCACGGCGCGAAGGTCGTGTCGATCCGCGGGAGCTTCGACGACGCGCTGCATGTCGTGCGCGAGCTCGGCGAGCGCGGCGGTGTCACCGTCGTCAACTCGATCAATCCGTACCGGATCGAGGGACAGAAGAGCGCGGCGTTCGAGATCTGCGACGCGCTGGGCGGCGCCCCCGACGTGCACTGCATACCCGTCGGGAACGCGGGGAACATCACCGCGTACTGGAAGGGCTACAGCGAGTACGAGCGCGACGGTGTCGTCGCCAACCGGCCGCGGATGCTCGGTTGGCAGGCGGCGGGCGCCGCGCCGCTCGTGCACGGTGAGCCGGTGCCGTTCCCCGAGACGATCGCCACCGCGATCCGGATCGGGAATCCGGCGAGTTGGGACGGCGCGATCGCGGCGCGCGACGAGTCGGGCGGTCACATCGGCGCGGTCACCGATGCACAGATCCTCGACGCGTACCGCATGCTCGCGGCGCAGGAGGGCGTGTTCGTCGAGCCGGCGTCGGCCGCGTCCGTGGCCGGGTTGCTGCAGGCGGCCGCGAGCGGTTTGCTGGGCACAGGTGAGACAATCGTGTGCACCGTGACGGGCCACGGACTGAAGGATCCGAATCGGGCCATCGCGGAAATCGAGGCGCGACCCCCGGTCGACGCGACGGTCGACGCGGTGGTGGAGGAGCTGGGGCTATGACCAAGAAGCGATGGATCGCACTGCTCAGCGCCATCGGCATCGTCGTCGCTGCGGCGCTCACGACCGCGGCCGTCACGAGCGGCGGTTCCAAGCACGCGGACGACTCGCCGCTCGTGTACCCGTCGACCACCCCGAGCACGAGGCGCGCCACGACGACGAGCCGCGCAACGACGACGACGGTCGACGTGAGCAAGCTCGCGAAGCCGATCGCACCGCCGTCCGACCCGTACGCACCCACTCCGATCGTGCAGATCGGTGTGATCGAGATCCCCAAGATCAACGAGATCTCGCCGATCTTCGAGGGCATCACCCTCACGGTGATCGATCATGGCCCCGGCCACTGGCCGGGGAGCAGCATGCCCTGCGGCCCGAGCAACACCGTCTTCCCGGGACACCGCGTCACGCACTCGCATCCGTTCCTGAACCTCGACCTGCTGTCACCCGGCGATCAGATCGTGTTCCACATGCCGGGCCACGACTGCGTCTACAAGGTGTCGGGGACGCAGATCGTGCGCCCGACCGACGTGTGGGTCACCAACCCCACGCCGACGCCGACGGTCACGCTCATTGCGTGTCATCCCAAGCACAGCGCGGCCGAGCGCATCGTCGTGAAGGGCTATCTGGCGGCCGACATCCCGCGGCCCGCCTGAAAGGGGGAGTCATGGCAGCGAACGAGGCAACCAGTCGCCCGACGGCGCTCGTGACCGGCGCGTCCGCCGGGATCGGCGAGCAGTTCGCGCGCATCCTCGCCGAGCGTGGTCACGACGTCGTGCTCGTGGCGCGCGATCGTGCGCGGCTCGAGGCGCTCGCCAAGGAGCTCGAGGAGAGCCACGGCGCACACTGCGAGGTGCTCGCGGCCGACCTCACCGATCCGCAACAGCTCGCGCTCGCCGAGGCACGCGCCCGCGACGTCGACGTGCTCGTCAACAACGCGGGCTTCGGCACGTTCGGCTCGTTCCACGAGCTCGACATCGATGCGGAGGTTCGCGAGATCAACCTGAACGTCGTCGCGCTCGTCCGGCTGACGCACGCGGCGGCGGAGGCGATGGTGGAGCGCGGGCGCGGCGGCATCCTCAACGTGTCGTCGCTGGCGGGCTTCCAGCCCGGACCGTCGAATGCGACCTACGGCGCGACCAAGGCCTTCGTCACGTCGTTCACGGAGGCGGTGCACGAGGATCTGAGCGGGACGGGCGTCGCGGTCACCGTCCTGTGTCCGGGGTTCACGCACACCGAGTTCCAAGAGCGCGCGCACGTGCCCGCGTCGGGGTTGCCGGGCTGGATGTGGCAGGACGCGCCCGAAGTCGCGCGCGCCGGTCTCGACGGTCTCGCCAGGAACCGCGCCGTCGTCATCCCGGGCACGGTGAACAAGGTGATGGGGAACCTGTCGGCCGTCACCCCGCACGCGATCACCCGCCGAGTCGGTGGCGCGGTGTTGAAGCGCGTCGGCGAATGACGCCTCGGCGATAGCCGCGTCAACCCGCCACGACGCGGTACACCGTCCCGCCCCGCGACACCGCATACAGCTCGCCGGCCGGATCCTCGCCGAACGTGGTCAGCTGGGCGACGCTCGGGCCGAGATCGCGCTGCGCCGTGACGTGGCCGGAAGTCGCGACGACACCGACCAGCGGCGCGCGGCAGTCATCGCCGAACACGTACACGCCGTCGAGCGCGGGTATCGCGCGTCCGCGGTACACGTAGCCGCCGACGATCGCGCAGTTGCCGTCGGCATGGCTCGTCTCGAGGAGCGGATCCCGCGCGCCCGGCGGCCGCGCGCCGTTGTAGGCATGGAAACCTTCGCGGGCGCTCCAGCCCCAGTTGATGCCCGCGTCGCCCGCGTGCGCCCAGTCGATCTCCTCGTACTTGTCCTGGCCGACGTCGCCGATCCACACGTCGCCGGTCGCGCGGTCGAACGAGAATCGCCACGGGTTGCGGAGTCCCCACATCCACGTCTCGGGGCGCACGCCGCTTCGACCGACGAACGGGTTGTCGGACGGGATCGTGTACGGCGCCGCGCCGCTCGGGTTCGGATCGATGCGCAGGATCTTCGACAGGAGCGTCGAGAGGTTCTGGCCGATGTGGTTGGGGTCGCCTTCGAACCCGCCGTCGCCGAGACCGATATAGAGCATGCCGTCAGGCCCGAAGATGACCTCTCCGCCGTTGTGATTGTTCGACGGCTGCTCCTGGAACAGCACCCGTCGCCGGGTCGACGGATCGGCGAGCGGGCCACGCATGTGGTACTCGTCGACGTTCGTGTTGCCGTTCGGGTCGGTGTAGTCGACGTACAAGCGGGTTCCGTCGGGCGAGAACGCGAGCCCGAGCAGTCCTTGCTCGTTGGCGTGCGACACCGCGATCGACAACACGGGGGTCGCGACCACCCGCCCGCCGACCACCGCGCGGACGGTTCCCGATTGTTCGGCGACGTACATCGTGTCGTCGCGGGCGCGCCACGCGAGCGCGACGGGGCTGTCGAGCCCCGAGGCGACGGGCGCGAGCGCGATGCGCACGCGCGCGAGGTCGGGCGGGGCCGGCGGGCGACTCCGCGGAAGCGTCGACGTCGTCGATGCCGTCGTCGGCGCGGGGCTCGTCGGCGGGGGAGTCGCGGGCTGCGCGCCCGTACGGGGATGCGACGCCGAGCTGCAGGCACCGAGCAGGAGCGCGCCGACGACGAACTCGACCACCCGGCGCCTCACACCGTGCAGGCTAGATGGGCTCATGCTCTCTTCTGGGTCGCGTTGCTTTATTCACGGGTCGACTTCGGCTGCGCCTCCCTTCGGTCGGCTTCGCCTGCGTCTCGCTGCTCGGCGGGATACCCGCCTCGCGGACGCTCACCTTGTTTGGGTCGACTCCACGCTCCGCTCCCATCCGGTCGCTGCGCTGTCGTCTCCCTGCTCCTGCGAGCTCGCTGCGGCTTCGCCTTCGCTCGCCGCGCCACAGATACCATCGCCGCGTGAAGTAC
>DATMUX010000079.1:0-3535 GCA_035563695.1 Acidimicrobiia bacterium | reverse complement strand
TACGCCCACCACGCTCCCAACTGTGGGGAGGATCATGGGCGCTATACGCCCACCACGCTCCCGACAGTGGGGAGGATCATGGGCGCTATACGCCCCTCACGCTCCCGACAGTGGGGAGGATCATGGGCGCTATACGCCCCTCACGCTCCCGACAGTTGGGAGGAGTTCGGGGAGCTACAGGGCGGCCAGGATCTTGGCGACGATCTGCTCGGGCATCTCGTCGCTCGTGAAGCCCGCCGCGAAACGGTGGCCGCCGCCCCCCTGCTGCTCGGCGATGAGCCGCACGTCGACGTCGCCGAGCGATCGCAGGCTGATCCGCCAGGTGTGGTCGGGCCCCTCCTTCAGCACACACGCGACCGACGCCTCGCGCGTCCGACGCACGACGTCGATGAGGCCTTCGATCTCCTCGAACGTGACGCCGTGCTCGGCGAGATCGGCCTGGCTGACGGTCGTCCACACGAACCGCTTGTCGGGCACGAGCTGCGCCCTCGTCAACGCGTCGGCGAGCAGCTGGAGGTACGCGAAGCGATGCTCCTCGAACAGCGTGCGCGACAGCTCGGGAATCGGCAGGTCGAATGCCGCGAGCTCACGGGCAAGGTCGAACACTTCGACCGTCGTCGATTCGTACTGGAACCGGCCGGTATCGCACACGAGCGCGGCGTACAAGCACACCGCGGCGTCGCGCGTCAGCGGGATGCCGAGCTCGGCGATGAGCCGGCGCACGAGCACACCGCTCGCCGCGGCCTTCGGGTCGATCACGTTGATCGTGCCGTAACGCTGATTGGAGACGTGATGGTCGACGACGACGAGCTCGCCCGCGGCCTTGGCCGGGCGTTCGAGATCGCCCAGCCGCCCGAGCGAGCCGCTGTCGAAGGTCACCATCACGGCCGGTTCGCGCGGGAACTGGTCGGGCGGCGTCAACAGGTCGAGCCCCGGGAGGTCGCGATAGTGCGGTGCGATCACGAAGGGTTCGGAGAACGACGCGGTGCTCGGCATGCCGGCGGCACGCAACGCGTGATGCATCGCGAGCATCGAGCCGAGCGCATCACCGTCGGGGTTGATGTGGCACGCCAATCCGACGAGCGGGGCGTGCCGGATCGCTTCGGCGGCTCGGGCGAGCGCCACGCGCACGTCGTCTGCAGCATGTGACTCCCGCGCTCCGTCGCCGGTGCCAGTGCCACCCGCTTCGGGAGTCACCGTTCCTCCTCGTCGCCCGCCCCACCAGCATCGTCCCCGGAAGCTTCCTCGTGGTGGATCTCCCGCAGGATGTCTTCGATGCGTTGGCCGGACACGATGCCGGGATCGACCTCGAACGCGAGGCGAGGCACCTGGCGGATGCGCACCTGCCGGCCGACGACTCCCCGCAGGTGCGCGCCCGCGGCGCGGAGCCCCGCGCCCGCGTCGTGCTCCACCTTGTCGGCCTGCTCGGCCGCCGACGCGGTCGCGGTCGCACTCAGCGTCGAGTAGTACACGGTTGCGTGTGACAGGTCGCGGCTGACGTCGACGCCGGTCAGCGTGACCAGCTCGAGGCGCGGATCGTTCATGCGCTCGAGCTCGTCGGCCAGTACCTCGAGCATGACCTCGTTCACGCGCGCGGTGCGGGGATACCGGCGGGCGGTGCTCACGCGCGCTCGCTCTCGAGCCACGCGGTCTCGACATCGAGCAGCTCGACGTCGGGTGCGGCCGCGACGAACCGTTCGACCGATGCCAGCACCTCACGCACCTGACTCTCGCGGCCCGCGACGACCGCCACCGCGATCGCGGCCCGCTGCCACTGCTCGAGGTGGTCGACCTCCGCGACCGAGACGTGGAACCGGTGGCGGAGGCCGTCGACGATGGGACGGATCGCGGCGCGCTTGGTCTTCAGCGATCGACTCTGCGGGATGTGGAGATCGAACCGGATCGCGGCCGCGTGCACATCGCCATCTTCGCGCCGCGCTCATGACCCCTGACCACTCGAGGCTCGGTAAAGCCCCTCGGCCGCCGTCACCTCGGTCCGGTTGGCGGCTCTCGGATGCGGGACCGGTACGCCGGCGGACACGATGCCCGCCGGTCGAGCGGCGACCCGCCCGATCGATCAGGTGCGCGCGATCTCGCGCTCCTCGAAGGTCTCGATGACGTCGCCCTGCTTGAGGTCCTGATAGTTCTCGAGGCCGATGCCGCACTCGAAGCCTTCGCGCACGTCGCGCACGTCCTCCTTGAACCGGCGCAGCGACGCGATCTGTCCCTTCCAGATGATCGTGCCCTCGCGCAGGAACCGCACCTTCGAGCCGCGCGTGATGACGCCGCTCGTGACGTAGCACCCGGCGACCTTGCCGACCCGAGGCACCGAGAACACCTCGCGCACCTCGGCCTCGCCGGTGACGACTTCCTCGAACTCGGGCTTCAGCAGACCGACGAGGGCGTTGTTCACGTCGGCCAGCACGTTGTAGATGACCTCGTAGAGGCGCATCTCGACGCCTTCGCGCTCGGCGATCTCGCGCGCCTTGCGATCGGGTCGCACGTTGAAGCCGATCACGGTCGCGTTCGACACGACGGCCAGGGTCAAGTCGGACTCGGTGATTCCGCCGACGCCGCGGTGTACGAAGGACAGCCGCACTTCGTCGTGTTCCTGGTCGAGCTTGCGCAGCGCGTCGGTGAGCGCCTCGAGCGAGCCCTGCACATCGGCCTTCACGATGAGGTTCAAGGTCGCGACCTCACCGCGTTGCACCATCGCGAAGATGTCCTCGAGGCGGGCCCCGCCGCCGAGCATCATCGGGTTGCGCTGCGCCGCGACCTTGCGCCGGTGGGCGCGCGCCTCGGCGACCGTGCGGGCGACGCGGTCGCTGGGCGCGACCCGCAGCTCGTCGCCCGCGAGCGGCACGTCGTCGAGACCGAGCACCTCGACCGGCACCGACGGCGCCGCCTCGTTGACCTGCCGGCCGTGCTCGTCGAACATCGCGCGCACCCGGCCCCACGCGGGACCGGCGACCATGACGTCGCCGATGCCCAACGTACCTTCCTCGACGAGTGCCGTCACGACCGGGCCGCGGCCCTGATCCAGGTGCGACTCGAGAACGTAGGCCTTGGCGAGCTTCTTCGGGTTCGCGACGAGGTCCTCGGCGATCTCGACGTCGGCGACGAGCAGCACGGCCTCGAGCAACTCGTCGACGCCCTGGCCGGTGGGGGCCGCGACGTCGCGCACGATCGTCGTGCCGCCCCATTCCTCGGGCACCAACTCCTGCTCGGTGAGCTGCTGGCGCACCCGCGTCGGGTCGGCATCCTCGCGATCGACCTTCGTCACCGCTACGACGATCGGCACGTCGGCCGCGCGCGCGTGGTTGATCGCCTCGACCGTCTGCGGCATCACGCCGTCGTCGGCCGCGACGACCAAGATGGCGATGTCGGTGATCTGCGCACCGCGCGATCGCATGGCCGTGAACGCCTCGTGGCCGGGCGTGTCGAGGAAGGTGATGTCGTGACCGTTCACGTGAACGCGGTATGCGCCGATGTGCTGTGTGATGCCGCCGTGCTCGCCGGCCGCTACTTTCGATTC
>DATMUX010000078.1:0-2665 GCA_035563695.1 Acidimicrobiia bacterium | reverse complement strand
CCCGACGGTCATCGGCGACGTCGTCAACACGGCCCAGCGATTGCAGAAGCTCGCCGCGCCCGGCGAGGTCGTGGTCGGTCCGGCAACGTATGCCGCGACCAGGAACGTGATCCGCTACGACGCGCTCGGTCCGCAGGGCCTCCGCGGCCGCGACGCGCCGGTCGACGCCTACCGGGCCGTCGAGGCGCTCGCACCCCCGGGGCGGCGCCGCGCGCGTGAACGCGCACCCTTCGTCGGGCGCGAAGGGGAGCTGCGCGCGCTCGAGCACCTGCTCGCGCTGGCCGGAACCCGCCGGCGCGCCCAGCTCGTCGTGATCTCGGGGGACGCCGGCGTGGGCAAGAGCCGGCTCGCGGCCGAACTCGCCCGGGTCGCGGCCTGCGAGCACGGTGCGGTCGCGCTCGGCGGGCAGTGCGTCCCCTACGGCGACGCGAACGTGTACGGACCCGTCGCCGAGATCCTGCGCCAGGCCGTCGACCTCGACGCCGACGCGATCGACGGCCCGACGCGCGATCGCCTGGTGCGGCGCGTGAGCGAGGCGACGCGCCAGGCTCCCGATTCCACCGACACCCTGCGCATGGTCGAAGGGTTGCTGTACGTCATCGAGGGCACCGCGCGGCCGGGCGTCGACCCCACCCGCGCGCGCGACGACGCGCTGCGCTCGACGATCTCGTTCTTCGAGTCGCTCGCCGCGCAGGCCCCGCTGATGCTCACGCTGTCCGACGTGCACTGGGCGGCCGACGAGGCCTACGAGCTGATCGACCGCATCCTCGCCCGCCTCCACGACTACCCGGTCGTGCTGGTGACCACCACCCGGCCGGGCCTCGAGGCCCGCTGGGTGCCGGCGCCCGGCCGACACAACACGTTCGCGCTCCACCTCGAGCCGCTCGACCGCGACGCGACGGCCGAGCTCGTGCGCACGCTCCTCTTCGAAGACGCCGACGACGAGACCGTCGGGTTCCTGCTCGAACGCAGCGGCGGCAACCCGTTCTTCGTGGAGGAGCTGGTCGCGTTCGTGCGCGAAACGCGCGACGGGGAACCGCTCCCCGACCTGCCGGCGACGTTGCACGGCCTCGTTGCCGCGCGCCTCGACACGCTCGAGCCGGCCGAGCGCTCGGTGCTCGAGGACTGCGCGGTCGTCGGCGGCAGCGGCCCGGTCTCGGCCGTCCTCGCGCTCGCGGCGCGGGCCGACGCGCGCCGGCTGCTCGACCGTCTCGCCGAACGCGATCTTCTCTCGTTCCAGCACGACGAGTTCCAGTTCAAGTCGGAGCTGATCCGCGAGATCGCGTACGGCACCCTGACCAAGGCCGAACGCGCTCGCCGTCACGCCGTGGTCGCGCCCGCGCTCGCCGGGCGGGGCGAACCCGCGATCGACCAGACCGCACACCATCTCGCCACCGCCGCAGAGCTGGTCGACGAGATCGGCTCCGTGCCCGGCGTTCCCGCCGACGTGCGCGAGCAGGCGATCGCCGCGCTCCTGCAAGCGGCCGACCGCGACGAGTCGGTCGAGTCGTGGCTGCCGGCGGAACGCCATCACGACCGCGCGCTGCGCCTCCTCGGCGATCGCGACGGTGCCGACCGCCGGAAGGCACTCCTCGGCCGCGCCCGCGCCCGCATCCAACGCCGCGTGCTCGACGATGCGCGCGCCGACGTGCTGAGCGCGCTCACCGAGGCGCGTGCCGCCGGCGATCGCCACAGTGAGGCGCTCGCGCTGACGTTGCTCGGCGAGAGCGAGTCGGCCGCCGGCGCGTACGACGCGGCCGAAGCCACCTTCGGCGAAGCGCTCGATGCGTGGCGCGAGCTGCGCGACGAGTCGGGCGCGGCCAACGTGCAGCGCGACCTCGGGATGACGCACCTCTTCCGCGGTGATCTCGTCCAGGCCGAACGCTACGTGTCCGAGGCACTCGGTCTGTTCCGCACCTCGGGCAACCAGCGCGGGGCGGCGTGGGCGCTGCAGAATCTCGCGTGGATCGCGTTCAATCACGGCAACATCCCGCAGGCCGAGAAGCGGCTCGAGGAGTCGGCCGACCTCTTCGGCGAGCTCGGTGACTGGGGCGGCCTCGGATGGGCGTACGGCCTCCTCGCGTTCGTGCGCTACAACCAGGGGCGGCTCGACGAAGCCGCCGCGATCGCCGAGCACATCGCCATCGAAGGACGCGAGACGGGCAACCGTTGGGCGGTCGGGATGATGGACGTGCTCCTCGCGAACGTCGCGCTGTGGACGGGCCACACCCGCGAGTGCGTCGGGCGCGGCACCGACGCGATCGAGCTCTTCCGGGCCATCGGCGACCGCTGGGGTGAGGCGATGGCGACGGGCTCGGTGATCCGCGCGCAGGCCTCGCTCGGTCACGACGACGAGTACGAGGCCCTGCTGGCCCGCTTCTACGGCGTGGCTCGCGGGTTGCCCGACGAGTCGATGCACACGTTCCCGATCGTCGTGGAGGCGTGCGTGCAGATCGAGCGGGGCAATCCGGAGGAAGCACTGGCGCTCCTGGAGCAGATCGACCGTTCCCGTGACCCCGACCTCGGCGCGCCCGACGAGCAGGGCGCGCTCGGGCTCGCGCGCCTCCAGATGGGCGACGTCGCCGGCGCGATCGAGACGCTCGAGGGTCCTTACGAGTCAGCGACCGACGACGGCCCGCGGCTCGGGGTCGGCTGCCGGCTCGCG
>DATMUX010000077.1:0-4286 GCA_035563695.1 Acidimicrobiia bacterium | reverse complement strand
CCCGGCCACGATCACGATCGGCGAGCCGGTGCGCGTCGTGTTCCACCGCATCGACGACGTGACCCTCCCCCGCTGGGTCCGCGCCGAATCCTGACGGCTACGTCGGCACCGGCGAAAGGTCGGGCAACGGCTCGACCACGGGCGCCGGTTCGGGCACGAGCTTCCCGCCGATGCCGAACAGGTGCTTGGTCCACACGAGATACACCACGATCGCGAGGTTGACCGTCAACGCGAGCACACGGACGAAGGTGACACGCGCGATCAGCTCGTGGATCTCGATGGGCAGGAATCCCGCGGTCGCGAGCACGGTGAGGTATTCGGCCCAGCGCCGCTCGCGCCAGAGCCCGACCGCTTCGAACCCCGACACGACCGTGTAGACACCGGCGAACGCGGCGATCACGAGCAACGAGTGCTCACTCAGGTGCGACAGCCGCGTCAACAGCGCGGCAATCAGGCCGTGGCTGCTCGCACCGCCGCTACCTGTCCGCGCGCTGTCGAGCGCGCCGATCATGCTCGTCGCCCAACTGTGGAGCGCGTCGACCTTCGCCCGCAGCGCGAGGGCCGCGACGGTCACGGCGGCAAACGCAACCATGTGCACGGTGCGATCCAGCGCGATGAGGCGCACGACGATGGCCTGCCGCAGTGCCTTGCCCCGCCGGGGCACGACGGCCGTCGGCACCGGGCGGTCGCGGGTGATGATCCAGCTCTCGCAGCGCCGGCACGGCGCGAGGTACCGGTCGTCGGTGGTCGAACGCGTCGCGCCGGCGTCGAGCACGTGACCGAACCACGCGCACGTGAGCAGCTCCGGTCGCCGCAGCGGATGCTCCACGGCCGATCAGCGTAGAGGCGCGCAACGAAGGCGACACGCGCCCCGACGCGTTTCGGCCCCGGTGCAGGACCGGGGCCGACTCGCTTTCCGCCGACCGGAGGCGGGGGGTCCCACGGTCGGCGACCACCGGCGAACGCGTGTGCTCGCCGGTGAGGATCCGGGTTTCTCGCGTCAGGCGGCGTGCCCGACCTCGTCGTCCCGCAGGACGTCGAGGGTGTGCTCCCACCGCAGCTGCGCGGCCAGCCACGACAACGCCTGCGTCTTGGCTTCGGTCCGGGTCGTGCCCGCCACGTCACCGATCGATCGCATCAACACCGTCGCGTGCTGCATCTCTCACCTTCCTTGATTCGATACGTTCCTGGCCTGGAGCTGCTACGTTCCTGGTCACAGGTGTGACCGCTCAGTGAGCAGCCACTCTGGGCCGAATAACACCGTGAGTATATGCTCTCAGTGTCATCGCTGTCAACTCATGCGGCCGGGAGGTTTGGTGGCGGAAGGCTCGTGGCGGATCGACGAGCTGGCCCACAAGGCCGGGCTCACCGTCGACACGATCCGGTATTACGCGCGGGAGGGCCTGCTCGATCCTCCGGAGCGTTCGGGGCGGCACAAACTGTACGGACCGTCCCATCTCGACCGGCTGGAGCGCATCCGGGAGCTCCAGGGCCAGCGGTTCTCGCTCGCCGCGATCCGTGCGATCGTCACGGCCGACCGGCCGGGCCTCGAGGGCCTGTTCGTCGTGCACGGGCGCAGCTACTCGTTCGACGATCTCATCGCGCGCGCCGGAGTCGACGTCGAGCTCGTGACCCGGCTGCGCGACGTCGGTCTGCTCGCCGACCCGGCGGCGTTCGGACGGGACGCGTACGACGACAACGACCTCGCGCTGCTGCGCGCCGTCGCGGAGCTCGTCGAGATCGGCATGACCGAGGACATCCTGGTCGAGCTGGGTTCGATTTACGTGCGCCACTTCCGCGCGTTGCAGGCCGACGTGCACGCGATGCTCGCCGGCACCGACCGCGACTGGGACCCCGACGCGCTCGTCGCGATCCAACGCCGGCTGACGGCCAACTCGCAGCGCATGATCCCCGCGGTCGACCGGGTTCTGAACTACGTGCACCAGCGCACGATCCAGCGGCTCACCCTCGAAGCGATCCGCACCGCGGAGGCGACGAGTACCGGCGTCGGAGGTGTGCGCGTCGACGGCACCGACACGTGAGCCGGCGCGGCGGCGCGCTCAGTCGTGCAGGTTCCAGATGCGCGCCGCGTTGCCGCCGGCGATCAGGGCCTTGTCGACCTCGCTCACGCCGCCCATCATCGCCTCGATGACCTTGCGGGAGTACGGCCAGTCGTTGCCGTGGTGCGGATAGTCGCTCGACCACATCATGTTCTCGACGCCGACGCGGTTGCGCAGCTCGACGCCGCTGTGGTCGATGATGAACGACGCCGCGTTGTTGCGGTGCCAGTAGAACGACGGCGGTTCCTCGAGCGGCAGGTCGCCCCACACCCGGTTGCGCCACCACCGGTCGTCGAGGCACTCGAGGAAGTGCGGGATCCAGCCCACGCCCGTCTCGATCCAGCAGACCTGCAGTTCGGGAAAGCGCTCGAACACGCCCGTGAAGATCATGTCGGTCATCACGCCCGTGGTCATGGCGAAAACGTGGCTCATGCCGCCGATCGCCTTGGCGCGGGCGGCCTCACTGCGCAGGTCGTAGAGCCGGTTGCCCGTCGCGGCGGCGGCCTTGCGCGACGCGCTGCGCTGGGCGCGGCTGATGATGTTGATGTGCACCGACACCGGGATGCCCTCGTCGACCGCCGCGGCCCAGAACGGGTCGTCGTCGCGCGAGATGCCCGCGTTGCCCGCGGGCCAGTTCGAGATCAGCACGCCCTTGGCGCCGCGGGCCTTGGCCTTGCGCAGCGAGTCGACGGCGTTGTCGATGCCGAGCGACGGGATCTGTGCGAGACCGATGAGCCGCTTCGGGTCCGGCGCGCAGAACTCCTCGAACAAGAAGTTGTTGTAGGCCTCGATGCCCGCGAGCACGAAGTCGTCGTCGTCGTCACCGAGGAAGTGGCTCATCGTGCGCTGCGGCGGGAAGATGATCTCGGCGTCGACGCCGTCGATGTCCATGTCGGCGAGGCGGGCCTCGCCGTTGTAACAGCCCTTGCGCGCCTCCTCGTAGGTGACGCCGAACCAGCGGAACTTGTCGTAGGCCATGCCGGGCGTCGCCACGAGCCCGATCGGGTCGGGGTCGCCGCCGACCGCCGTCAGCCAGGCGTCGCCGCCCTCGGGATCCTTCACGAGCTTCGGCGCCTTGTCTTGGAACCTCGACGGCAGCCAGTTCTTCCAGATGTCGGGCGGCTCGAGGATGTGGCAGTCGGCATCGACGACGTCGTAGTTCGCCATGGTTCGCACGCTCCGTAGGCCTCGCCGGGCCAGTTAGCTGACGGCCGTGTCAGTGTACGGTCGGGCCGCCGGCCGTGCCATCGGCGCGAGGGCAGGCGTCGGTGCCCCCGTACACTCCCCGTCGTGACCGAACGGCTTCTCGAGAATCTGCAGGTCGTCGATCTCGGTGGCGACCCGGCGGCGCGCGCGGCGCGCGTGCTCGGCGACCTGGGTGCGAGCGTCACCCGCGTCGTCCCACCCGTCGGCGACGTCCTGGGCGGCAACCGGGCCCGGGCGTGGACCGCGGGCAAGCGGGTCCTGGCGCTGGCGCCCGACGACGCGGAACTCGACGACCTCCTCGCCGCGGCCGACGTGGTGTTCGACACGCCCGACGTCGCGGGCACGCACCGGCTCGATCCGGCGCGCGCACCGGCGGCTGTGTGGGTGTCGATCACGCCGTTCGGGCTCGACGGGCCGCGCGCGGCGTGGCGCGCGACCGACCTGGGCGTCATGGCCGCGAGCGGGAACATGTTCTGCACCGGCGACCCCGACCGCCCGCCCGTGCGCTGCACCGAGCCCACGGGGTACGCGCACACTGGGCCGGAAGCGGCATTCGCGGCCCTGACCGCGCTGTGGGCGGGCGTGCCCCAGCGCGTCGACGTCTCCATGCAGGAAGTCGTGGTCATCGCGAACATGGCCGCGCCGGGCCGCTACCCGCAGACGAAGTTCCGCGGCGCGCGCCGGGGCGCGAACATCGGGCGGACCCGCGAGATCTGGCCGACCAAGGACGGCTTCGTGTCGTTCGGGCTGCGGGGCGGCAAGGCCCGGATCCCGAGCCTCGAGCTGATCGCCAAGCTCGCCGACCTCCAGCCTCGCGACTGGACGACGTTCAGCCAGATCACCGCGTCCGACGAGGAGCTGCGCGACATCGAGGAGCGGCTCGCGGCGTACTTCGCGCGCCACACGATGCAGGAGCTCTACGACATCGCGTGCGAGACGAACCTGATGCTCGCGCCCGCGAACTCGCCGCGCGAGATCTACCAGTCGGCGCAGCTCGCATCGCGCGACTTCTTCGGGCCG
>DATMUX010000076.1:0-2480 GCA_035563695.1 Acidimicrobiia bacterium | reverse complement strand
CACCGGGCGCAACCTCGAGAACGTCGCGTTCTACTGCGTGCTCGGATTGTTCAAGCTCGCGTGCGTGATGGAAGGCTCGTACGCGCGGTTCAAGGCGGGCACGAGCGACGACGCGTACTTCGCCGCGCTCGACGGCGGCGTGCCCGCGCTGGCGCAGCGTGCGCTCGAGTTCGCCAACGGCGTGCTGTAGCGCTCAGTACTGCAGCGTGTCGCAGGTGAAATCGGGACCCATCTCGTATTGCTGTTCGAGCGTTGCATACGGAACCGACGCGTAATCGCCCCGCAACGGGTCGAGAATGTGCACGGTCGTGCCGTCCGCGGTCAGGTCGCCCTGCAAGCCGGCGAGCACGATCCAGTGCCCCGGTATCCCGACCATGATCGGACCGCTCTGCAGCGCCTGATCCCACGCCTCCGGAGTGCGGCACATCTCGGGCAACACGCGCATCCCGAGCGTCTGCGCGAGTTGCATGCACTCGCCCGCGTCCATGCCGTCCGTGCCGAACTGGCGGAAATAATCGAGGATTTGCTGGTCCTGGTAGACCTGCCCGGTCTGCCAGCTCATCAGCATCGCGGTGGAGGCGGCCCAGCAGGACATGTCCTGCGATTGCGCGACGTACGGTACGGGCCAGTCGACGGGCATATCGGCGGCTCCTCGAGTCGTGAAGCAGTTCCCCGTGAGACGGCCGGCAACCTATCCGGCCCCGATCGATCCATCAACGGTCCGGTGCGCGGTCGCGCGTCAGTCGCGGAGATCGACGATGACGGGCGCGTGATCGGACGGCTGCGTGCCCTTGCGCGCGTTCCGGTCGACGACTGCCCATGTGACCCGCTCGGCGACGGGTTGGGTCGCGAGCACGAGATCGATCCGCATGCCGCGATGTTGGTGGAAGTCGCCGGCGCGGTAGTCCCAGTAGGTGTAGAGCCGATCGGTGCCGGGGTAGACGCGCCGGAACACATCGTGCAGGCCCCATTCCTGGAGCCGCGTGACGGCCTTGCGCTCGGCGTCGGTCACGTGCGTCGACCCCACGAACGCCTTCGGATCCCACACGTCGCGGTCCTCGGGCGCGACGTTGAAGTCGCCGAGCACCACGAGCGGATCGTCGGGCGAGAAGTTCGTCGCGAGCCAATCAGCGAGGATCGAGAGCCACTCCAGCTTGCGTTCGTAGAACTCGCTGCCGACTTCGCGCCCGTTCGGCACGTACACGCTCACGAACCGGATGCCGTTGCACACCGCGCTGACGAGGCGCGCGTCGCCTTCGTAGGGATCGGCGTGCGCGTCACCGAAGCCGTGCCGCGTGCCGTCGATCCCGACCCGCGACAGGATTGCCACGCCGTTCCACTGCCCCTGCCCGTGATGCAGCGAGTCGTAGCCCAGCGCCGAGAACGCGAGCGCGGGGAACGTCTTGTCGGCGCACTTCGTCTCCTGGAGGCAGCAGACGTCGACGTTCGCGTAACCGAGGAACTCCTCCACGCGCGGGAGCCGGGCCTTCAGGGAGTTCACGTTCCACGTGACGAACCGCATGGTGCGGCCGACCCTACTGCTCGCCGAGATAGCCGGGGTTGGCGATCAGCAGCTTCGCCCGCACGCTCGCCCGCACCTCCGCGCGGACCTCGTCGAGCCGGTCGTCGAGCGAGCCGTCGCGGATGCGCGCCGCCAGGTCTCGCTCGGCCGTTCGAGCCGCTTCGATGCGGCCGTGCCACTCGGGCTCGCTCAGCTCGCGCTCGACCATGCCCAACGCGTTGATCGCCACCCGCGCGTGGAACTGCACGCGGCCCTCCGTGGCGCGCATGACGTCGCGTTCGAGGAACTCGCGTACCGCTTGTACCAGCTCCGCGGCCGTCGGCCGATCCGGGGTGGTCACCAACCTCCTTCGATCACGTCGAGTACGTCCCATTCCATCTCGGCGACCCGCCGCCCGAGGGTTGCGAGCTCGACCGACCGGACCAGCCCGCCGAGGTGCGCGAACGCCTGGCCGATGCAGATCACACCCCACTTCAGCGTGCCGAGCCCGACCCAGAAGCGCAGCGTCTCGTCGTCGAACGGCCGCCCGCCGGCCTCGACGTACGCGTCGCGCAGCGTGGCGACGTCGCCGAAGCCGCCGACGAGCTTGTCGGTCACACCGAATCGCCACGACTTCACGCACAACCACCCGAGGTCCTCGATCGGGTCGCCGAGGTGCGCGAGCTCCCAGTCGAGCACAGCCCGGATGCCGTCGGGACCGACGATGAGGTTGCCGTTGCGGAAGTCGCCGTGCACGAGCCGGGGCTCGGTGGCGTCGGGGACGCGACAGGCGAGCCAGCGCAGCGCGAGCTCGAACGCCGGGTGCGGCTCGCCGAAGCCGTCGAGCAGCGCGCGGTACTCGTCGATCTGTGCCGCGCCGTCCTTCACCGCGAGCCGCGGTAGAGAAGCGGGATCGACGGCGTGCAGGTGCGCCGCAATCGTGCCGCACTGCGCCGCGAGACGTGGGCGCGCGCCGGCG
>DATMUX010000075.1:0-3332 GCA_035563695.1 Acidimicrobiia bacterium | reverse complement strand
GGTCATGCGCTTGCCGGGCTCGTGGACGACGACGCCGCCGTGCACGCCGCGCACGACCGTCACGAGGCCTTCGGCCTCGAGGATACGGAGTGCCTCGCGAAGGGACGGGCGCGATACACCGAAGCGCTCGACGAGGTCCGGTTCGTGCCCGAGCATCTCTCCTTCGCTCAAGTCGCCGGAGACGATCAGTGCTCGGAGCTCGTCGGCGATCAACTGCGGTTTCTCGCGAGGTTTCGTCGTGCGTTTGGCCGCCATGTCACCGACCCTCGTAGATGAATGCGCGGGCGCGGTCGTCGGAGGTCACGGAGCAGTTCCCTTCCGCAGCAGCAAGTCCTGGAGCGCGGCCTTGTCGACCTTTGCGGTCGCCGTCATCGGCACGTCGTCGGACGTGTCCGTAACGAACCAGCGGGTCGGTACCTTGAACGCGCTCAGCCGCGCTTTGGCAGCGGCGGCGAGCTCGTCGACGGGACGCGTCGACACGACCAGCGCACCGACCTCGTCACGGTCGCCGGGCACGTTGGTGACGTGGGCCTGGCGCACTCCGTCGATCGCGCGCAGCGCGCCTTCGACCTCGCCCGGGTACACCGTCGCGCCCTTGACCTTGAACATGTCGTCGCGCCGGCCCAGGTACCAGAGGTAACCGTCGGCGTCGAGCGATCCGAGGTCGCCGGTCGCGTAGAAGCCATCGGCCGTGAACGTCGCGTCGCGCGTGCAGCCACAGATGCCGCGCATCAGGTTGTTGCCGCGCACCTGGATCTCGCGATCGACGATGCGCACCTCGATGCCCGCGAACGGCCTCCCGCAGCTGCCGTGCTCGTTGGTAGGCATGTCCTCGTCGAGGCGGGAGCCGCAGTACGGGCCGAACGTCTCGGTCATCCCGAACAGGTTGGCTCGGGCCCCCGGCGCGGGCCGCCGGTCGGCCGCGAGCACCGAGGGCAGGCTCGCGGGCCCGAGGCTGGAGAGATCGGTGGCGCGGAACCGCGGATGCGCCGCGAGCGCGGCGGCTTGATCGGGCCAGCCGCGAAAGAGCGTCGCGCGCTCACGCTCCAGCAGTGCCAGAGTCGCATCGGCCTCGGGTGTCGACTCGGTGAGCAACGTCGCACCCGCGACGATCGCGCTGAGCAACCCGCCGGCGAGCCCGCCGGTCCAGAAGAACGGCATCGGGATGTAGAGCTTCGTGCTTGCGGTGATGCGCCGCGCGTCGAGGCCGGACGCGACGGCACGCAATGCACTCCCGTGGGTGTGCATCGTGCCCTTCGGCGCGCCCCGACTGCCCGAGGTGAACAGAATGACGAAATCGTCAGCGGCGTTCACTCGCGCTTCCAGTGCATGAACGATCGCCGCGTCGACCGCGGCCGACGGCAGATCGTCCCCCGTCCAGACCGCGCGCAGCGCCGGGAGCGCGGCGTGACGCCCGCCGGCGCGGATCACGGTGAGGATGCCCGGCGCGGCAACATCGAGGTCGTCGAGGTAGCGGCGGCCGCGGAACTCGCGCGCGACGACGAGATGGGTGACAGCCGCGATCTGCAGTTGTGTGGCAAGCTCGGGCGGGCGTAGCAGCGTGCTGAGCGGAACGATCACCGCACCGACGCGCGCCGCTGCGCACGCGATGACGGCCCACTCGATGCCGTTCGGCAGCAGGACTCCGAGGCGCGCCCCTTTGCCGATGCCCGCGGCGACGAGACGCGCCGCGAGGACAGCGCTCTGCTCGTCGAGCTCGCCGTGCCTGATGCCGCGATCAGCGGTCACCATCACCGGCTCGTCACCGCGCGCTTCACGGTTGCGATCGAGCAGCGCCGGTAGCGTCGTCACGCGAGGAGGTCCCTCAGTGCGCGGTTGTCGAGTTTGCCGCTCGACAGCACAGGAACCTCGTCGTCGGCGATCACGAGCCAACGCTGCGGCACCTTGTATGCGGATAGCTTCGTGCGCAGCGTCGCCTGCAGCTCGTCGGTGTCGGGGGGCGGGCGGCCACGCGGGAGCCGGACGGCCGCGGCGACGATCTGACCGCGCACGGGATCGTCGATGCCGAGGACGTGGCTCACGAGCCCGGCGACGTCGAGGATCGCGGCTTCGACCTCGCGCGGCGAGACGTTCGCGCCCGCCGTCTTGACCATGTCACCCCGCCGGCCGGTGAAATAGAAGAAGCCTTCGTCGTCGACGTGGAACAAGTCGCCGGTGCAGTACCAGCCGTCGGGTGTGAACGTCTCGTGCCGCTCGCGGCCGAGGTAGCCCTCCATCAAGAACGGGCCGCGCAGCCAGAGCTCGCCGGTGACGCCGGCCGCACATTCGGCACCGGTGTCCGGGTCGACGACCTTGGCGTCGAGGCCGGGCACGGCCCGGCCGAACGATCCGCGCCGGCGCTCCGGTTGGTCGTTCTCGTCGTCGCTCGCGAGACACACGCTGCCGGCTTCGGTCATGCCGAGCATGTTGTGGCGCAGCTCCGGATCGGGTGCGCGCACGTCGTCGGGCATGATCGGCCAGAGGTTCCCGCGCCTGATCGAGCCGAGGTCGCGCGTCGGAAACGTCGGATCCTGCGCGAGGTGCGCGACGGCGGCCGCGAAGCCGTTCGTCATCGTCGGGCGCACCCGCTCCAACAGGTCGAGCGTTGCCGCGGCATCGGCGGCGTTCGAGCAGACGAGCGTCGCGCCCGCGACCAGCGTGCCGAGCAGCGTGTACGCGAAGCCGCCGATCCAGAAGAACGGCGAGTTCGCGAAGAGGATCTCCTCGGTGCCGAAGCGTTTGAGTTGCCGCAGGTTGTCGAGATGGCGCAGCAGCGGGCCGTGCCGGTGGATGACGCCCTTCGGGTCGTTGGTCGACCCCGACGTGTGGATGACGACCAGGCGGTCGGCCGGGGTGACCCGCGCCTCGATCGCGGCGAGCACGACATCGTCGATCGTCGCGCCGGCGGCGACGAGCGGCGCCGCGTCGAAGACGATACGGCGCAGCGAGGGTACCGACGTCGCGTAGACCGGGGGGTCCGAGGCAACGTCGATGTCGGGCATTGCCTCCGCCAGCGCCGCGGCGTAGTCGCGGCCGCGGAAGCTCGTCGTCGCGAACAGCACCTCGACGTCGGCGTTGCGCAGGATCGTGCGGAGCTCGCTGCTCGTCGAGAACGTGCTGATCGGGATCACGATCGCGCCGATCCGCATCGCGGCGAGGGCGCGCACGACGAACTCCGAGCCGTTCGGGTGGAGCAGACCGACGCGAGTGCCGGGCCCGGCGCCGATCGCTAGTAGACCTCGTGCGAGTGCGGCCGACGACCGTTCGGCGTCGCCGTAGGTGAGCTCGTCGTCGTCGCAGATCAACCAGGCCCGGTCGGGCCGTTCTGCGGC
>DATMUX010000074.1:0-3964 GCA_035563695.1 Acidimicrobiia bacterium | reverse complement strand
GCGGATCGGGAACCGCCACGGCAGTGGCTGCGTGCCGTAGCCGTTCTCGCCGACGATCAACCCGTGCTCGCGCACGCGCTCGTAGAGCCGGGCATGACGGCGCGGGTACACGACGTCGAGGCCCGTCGCGACCACGCCGATCGTCAGCCCGCCCGCGTCGAGCGCACCCTCGTGCGCCGCGCCGTCGATGCCGATCGCGAGACCGCTGATCACGGTGATGCCGGCGCGCGCACAGAACGCAGCGATCTCGTGCGCATCGGCGATGCCCAACGGTGAAGCCGCACGCGTCCCCACGATCGCGACCCGCGGCGCGTCGAACGCGTCGGGCCGGTCGCCCTCGCCGAGCAGCACGTGCGGCATCTTGGCCTCGAGCATCTCGTCGAGCATGTCAGCGTCGCGGACGGGGAACTCGGGCCCGCGCGTCCAGCGGTGAGTGGCGCGGGTCACCACATGTCCTCGCGCATCTGGGCCGCGGAGCAGACGTGGCCCACGCCGATCGCCGCCGCGTCGTCGAGGTCGGCGATGGTGCGCGCGACCCGCCGGATGCGAGCCGCGCCCCGACCGGTGAGCCGGCGCACGCGGCACTCGTCGAGCCACGCGGCCCGTGCGGCCGCGTCGAGCGCGGCGAACCGATCGAGCGCGCCGGCCGGCACGTGCGCATTGCGGCGCCACGGCGTTGAGCGCAGCCGGAAGCGCTGGCGCTCGACCGCGGCGGCTACGCGCGCCGCGACGACGGCCGACGGCTCGCCCGGCTCCGACCCGGCGGACTTCACCTGCAGTCGTACGTCGAACCGGTCGAGCAACGGTGCCGACAAGCGCCGCGCGTAGCGCGCCCGTTGCACGTCGCTGCACGTACAACGGTGCACCGGCCGCCCGCACGGGCACGCATTCGCGCACGCCACGAGCAGGAAGTCGGCCGGGAACTCGAGGGTGCCCGACGCACGGCTGACGCGCACCACGCGCTCCTCGAGCGGCTGGCGCAACGCTTCGAGGACTCCCACCGGGAACTCGGGCAGCTCGTCGAGGAAGAGGGCTCCCCGGTGCGCCAGGCTGATCTCGCCGGGCCGGACGCGCGCGCTGCCCCCGCCGATCAGTGAGACCATCGAGGCGCTGTGGTGCGGCGCGCGAAACGGCGGGTCGATCCGCAGCCCGGGCCCGCGGTGCGGCCCGGCGGCCGAGTGCACCTTCGTGACCTCGAGCGCCTCGTCGTGCTCGAGCGGCGCCATGATCGTGGGCAGGCGGCGGGCGAGCATCGTCTTACCGACGCCCGGCGGACCGACGAGCAGCAGGTGGTGCGCGCCGGCGGCCGCAACGGCGAGAGCGCGGCGCGCGCCTTCGAGACCCCTCACGTCGGCGAGGTCGAGCGGCTCGTCGTGGTCGGTCGTCGCCGAGCACGGGCCGGGGACCTCGGGCGGGTCGGGCCACGGCGCGTCGCCGCGGATGCAGGCGTGCAGCTCACCCAGCGAGCGCGCCACGCGAACCTTCACGCCCTGCACGAGCTGCGCCTCGGCGGCGTTCGCCTCCGGAACGATGACGGCCTCGACCCCGACGCGCGCCACCGCGTCGACCAGCGCGAGCGTGCCGGCGACCGCGCGCACCCGCCCGTCGAGACCGAGCTCGCCGAGCACGGCGACGCCGTCGAGCACACCGTCGGGCAGGCCGTCGCCCGCCGCACACGTGAGGGCGAGCGCGACGGCGAGCTCCAAGCCCGCGCCCGTCTTGCGGACCGACGCGGGCGCGAGATTCACCGTGACGCGCTGTTGCGGATACTCGAGCTGCGACGACAGCAGCGCGGCGCGGACCCGCTCGCGCGACTCGCGCCCTGCCGTATCGGGCAGCCCGACGACGGTGTAGCCGGGCAAGCCACGAGAGACATGGACTTCGACGGTGACGACCCGCCCGTCGACGCCCTCCAACACGGCACTGCGGACTGCAGCGAGCACGATCGACCTCCTTCGCCGGAACCGGAAAGGAGGCCGTCACCGGGACCTCGACGGAGCGCCGACGGCGTGCCGCCTTCGACGCAGACCGACCATACGCGAGGGGTGTGACAGCCACGTATTAGCGTCGGGGCGAATGCCTTCCCCGCATGATGCCTCCGGGTTCGCCGCGTCGCTCAGCGCGATGAGCGGACACACCCGCCGCGCGTACACCCACGACGTCGACGAATTCGTCGCGTGGTGCGAGCGCGGTGGCTGCCCCGACGCGGCCGCGCTCGACCATCGGGCGGTGCGCCGCTACCTCGCGTACCTGCAGACCCGCGGGTTCTCCCGCGCGTCGATCGCCCGCAAGGCCGCGTCGGTGCGGGCCTACGTGCGCCACCTGCGCCGGCGCGGGACCCTCACCCGCGACGTCGGGGCGACCGTGCAGGCACCCAAGGGTGCCCGGCGCCTGCCGCGGATGCCCCGGCCCCGCGAGGCCGCCGCCCTGCTCGACCTCATCTCGGCCGAAGCCGCCGACCACGAGCCCCGCGCGCTGCGCGACCTCGCGATCGTCGAGCTGCTCTACGGTACGGGCGTGCGGGTGAGCGAGTGCTGCGGGCTGACGCTGGCCGACCTCGATGTCCGGCGAGCGACCGTCACGGTCTGTGGCAAGGGGGCCAAGGTGAGGCGCCTGCCGCTCGGCGAACCGGCCCGCCGCGCCGTCATCGAGTACCTCCGCGACGGCCGGCCCCACCTGCTCCGGGGATCCGGGCCGGTCGATGCGCTCCTGCTCAACGCCCGCGGCCGCCCGATGACGCCCCGAGACGTCCGCCGGGTGCTCGACCGGCACCGGCTGCCCGACGGCCGAGCCCTGCATCCTCACGCTCTGCGGCATGCCTATGCGACCCATCTGCTCGAGGGAGGGGCCGATCTGAGAGCTGTTCAGGAGCTGCTCGGACACGCCGATGTGGGATCTACGCAGATCTACACCCATGTGACGCGAGATCGTCTCCGATCGGTGTACGAACGGACGCACCCAAGGGCCTAGGGAACAGGGCGAAGGAATCGTGGACGAGTCCGCTTCGGACATCGCCGAGCTCTGGCGTGACTACAAGGACGGCGCGACGTCCGACGCGCGCGAGCGCCTGATCCTCCACTACTCGCCGTTGGTGAAGTTCGTCGCCGGCCGGGTCGCGGCGGGACTGCCGCAGAACATCGAGCAGTCCGACCTCGTGAGCTACGGCATCTTCGGGCTCATCGACGCCATCGACAAGTTCGACCCCGGCCGCGGTTACAAGTTCGAGACGTACGCGATCAGCCGTATCAAAGGCGCCATCATCGACGAGCTCCGCTCGATCGACTGGGTGCCGCGCTCGGTGCGCGCCAAGGCCCGCGCCATCGAGCGCGCGTACTCGAAGCTCGAGAACGAGCTGCGTCGCAGCCCGGAGGACAAAGAGGTCGCGGCCGAGCTCGGCGTCACCGAGGAGGAGCTCGCGACGACGCTCGGCCAGATCAGTTTCGTCGGCGTCGTCGCGCTCGACGAGCTGTTGTCGGCCGGCGCCGAACGCGGCAGCGGTGCGACGGTCGGCGACACGATCGCGGGCGGCGGCCACGATCCGGTCGAGGCGTTCGAGTCGGAAGAGATGCGCCAGGTACTCGCCGACGCGATTAACCGGATGCCCGACCGCGAGCGGCTCGTGCTGACGCTCTATTACTACGAAGGCTTGACGCTCGCCGAGATCGGCAACGTGCTCGGAGTCACCGAGAGCCGCGTGTGCCAGATCCACACCAAGGCGATCTTCCAGCTGCGCTCCCGGCTCTCGGAACCGTTGCCCGAGCGCGGAATAGTGACCTGACGGTTTTCTGCTCGAGAAGCCCCGGTTTCCGGGGGTAGCCGAGCAGAAAACGGCAAACGCTTCGTTCCGCGGCGCGTCTTCGCTAGGGTGCGGACGCTTCCCCGCGCCTTCCCCGCGTTGATCGTCGCGCCCCGGGAGGCAACCGTGCGTCGTCTCGCAGCTCTCGTGCTCTGCGCGCTCGCGTGC
>DATMUX010000073.1:0-4402 GCA_035563695.1 Acidimicrobiia bacterium | reverse complement strand
ACCGTTCCTGCTCCAGCAGTCGCCGCGACGCATCGGCCTGTTCGCGACGCGTGGCCCGCATCGCCCGAACCCCATCGGTCTGAGTCTGGTCAGGATCGAACGGGTCGCGCCTCCGTCGATGTTCGTGCGCGGCGCCGACTTCGCCGACGGCACCCCGGTTCTCGACATCAAGCCGTACGTCACGGCCTTCGACACGCCCTTCGGTGGACAGGTCCGCTCCGGATGGTTCGAGACGGTCGAGTTACCCCATGGCGCCACGCCCGAACAGCTCAGGGGTGGCGCCACCGCGAAAGGAGACGATCACCCATGCGGTTGAGCACACGGAATCAGATCCGAGGAACCGTTCAGGACGTTCAGCTCGGCGGCATCATGAGCTCGGTCAAGGTCGCCTTGCGCAGCGGCGAGATCATCACCGCGGCGATCACGCGCGAGGCGGCTGAAGAGCTCGAGCTGGCACAAGGCACCGAGGTGACAGTGCTCGTGAAGGCCACGGAAGTGATGCTCGCCGTCGACTGAGTGACGCCAGTTGCCAGCATCCCGCACCCGGCACAGGGTCAGGCGGGATCCGACCCTCCTCGCGCCGCACGCGGCGGGCGCCGGCCGTCGCGCACCGCCGCGGCAACCAGCTCGATGACCCACCTCATGCCGCGGATCGCCTCCTCGGCGTCGAGGTCCCAGTCGCGCACGAGGCGCTCGTAGGACGACACGGCCCACATCAGGTCGAGCATCGCGGCGGCGAGCGCGCGGTCGGCTGCGGGCCACCGCCCTGCGTACTCCTCGACGGCCGCGAGCACTGCCTCGTGCTGGCGGCGGTTCGCCTCGGCCAGCGTCGGGTCGAGCGGCGGGCGGCGATCGCTCGGGTACGCGGCGACGTGCCGGAAGATGCGCGCGGCCGCGTCACCGATGCCGTCGAGCCGTAGCCGCGCGAGGTCGATCCCTACGGCTTCCTCGAGCCGCTGCATGACGGCGTCGCGCAGCGCGCGCTCGTTGGCGAAGTGCCGGTAGACCGTACGTTCGTTGACACCGGCGCGCTCGGCGACGGCCCGGATCGTCACACCGCGCCAGTCCCGGATCGACGACCGGCGCACGAGGTCGGCGCCGGCCGCGACGATCCGTTCGCGCGTCTCGTTGGCGCGCTCGCGCCGCCGCGTGTTGTCGTACCGGCGCTTCTCGGTCGAGGCCGTCGCCGTCACGGCAGGAGAACCGGAAGCGTCTCGAACCCACGCACGGTCGACGTCGGCGCGATGCGCGCCCGGTCGAGGTCGACGTCCCACTCCGGGAAGCGGTTCAGCACCTCGTCGACCGCGATCCGCCCTTCGAGGCGCGCGAGCGCGGCACCGAGGCAGTAGTGGATGCCGTAGCCGAACGCGAGGTGCTGGCCGACCTTGCGGTGCATGTCGAAGCGGCCGGCGTCGTCCCAGCGCCGCTCGTCGCGGTTGGCCGCGCTCACGACGAACAGCATGGCGCTGCCCGCCGGCACCTTCTGACCGTACAGCTCGACGTCTTCGGGCACGTACCGGCCGATCTGCGGGCCGGGCGACTCGTAGCGCAGCAACTCCTCGATCGCGTTGGGCAGCAGCGACCGGTCGTCGACCAGCTCGCGCCGTTGATCGGGGTGCTCGGCGAGCACCTTGCCCGCCCAACCGATGAGCCGTGTCGTGGTCTCGTTGCCGGCGCCGGCCACGACCGTCGTGTAGAGCATCGCCTCGTCGCGCGTGAGCGTGCGCGTGGTGCCGCGCTCGTCCTCGAACTCGGTGTGGAGCAGCTCGGTCATGAGATCGTCGGACGGATGCTCGACGCGCCAGTCGATGTACTCTTCGAACGCCTCGCTCCCGAACGTCGGGGTCGTTCCCACGTTCATGGCCTCCCCCGCGTTGACGCGCAGTCGATCGTCGGCCATGTCGCGCACGACGACCTGGTCGGCTTCCGGGATGCCGAACAGCATGCCGATCACGCGCATGGGCATCTGCGCGCCGAGGTCGGCGATGAGGTCGAATTCCTTCTCACCCACGAGCGGATCGAGGCTCGCCGCGCAGAACTCGCGGATCTTCGGCTCGAGCGCGGAGACGCGGCGCGGCGTGAACACGCGCGAAAGCAGGCTGCGGTGCACCGTGTGCGCGGGCGGGTCCTCGAAGATGAGGGTGCCGGGCGGCAGCTCGATGTTCGCCTTGATCAGCTCGAGGATGCCGCCGCGCCCCGAGATGAACCGCTTCGCGTCCACGAGGCCGCGCTCGCAGTCGTCGTAGCGGGTGACCGCGAAGAAGTCGTACTGCTCGTTGTAGTAGAGCGGCGCTTCGTCGCGCAGCCGCGCGTAGAGCGGGTACGGATCCGGGTTGTTGATCGCGGTGTAGGGGTCGTAGGAGAGATCGCTCACCGTTGGTCACCTTTCAAGAGCTCGATGATGCGCGCCGGCGAGAGCGGCAGGCGCGTGATCGTGACGCCGAACGGCGCGAGCGCGTCGGCGACCGCGTTGACGACGGCGGGGGGTGCGCCGATCGCGCCGCCCTCGCCGACGCCCTTGAAGCCACCCGGCCCGGGGCTCGGCGTCTCGATGTGGCCGTACTCGATCGACGGGACTTCCGCCGCCGACGGCACGAGGTAGTCCATGAACGTCGTCGCGAGCGGGTTCCCGTCGTCGTCGTACGCGAGGTGCTCATAGAGCGCGCCGCCGATGCCCTGCACGACGCCGCCCGCGATCTGACCCTCGACGACGTCGGGGTTGATCATCGGGCCGCAGTCCTCGCTCACGATGTACCGCAGCAGCTCGACGCGACCCGTCTCGGCGTCGACCTCGCACGTGCACACGTGCGTGGCGTTCACCCAGATCGTCCGGGCGGACGCGGCGTAGCGCGCACTCGCCTCGAGGCCGGCCGGGACGCCCGGCGGCAGCGCCTCCGGCTGGAAGTACGCGAGCGCGGCGATCTCGCCGAGGGAGATGCCGATGGCGGGCGTGCCCCGCACGAAGGCCCGGCTCTCGGCGAGCTCGATGTCGTCGACCGAGGCTTCGAGCCGGTGCGCGGCGATGGCGCGGATGCGATCGCGCAGGATGCCCGCGGTCTCACGGATCGCGCCGGCGGTCATCGACCCACTGCGGCTGCCGGCCGCGCCCGCGCCGAACCCCGTGACCGCGGTGTCGCCCTGGATCGTGTGGATGTCGGCGATGTCGGCGCCGAGCGCGTCGGCCGCGAGCTGCACGACGGTCGTCTCGAGGCTGTTCCCCGTCGAGCCGCCGGCGATGTAGACGTTGACCGTGCCCGACGGCTCGACCCGAATCGTCGCCGCTTCGGTGCCGTAGTAGCCGTAGCCCGGAGTCGACGCCTCGACGTAGGTGGCGATGCCGACACCGAGGTGGCGACCGGCCTCGCGCGCCGCGGCCTGTTCGGCGCGGAACGCGTCGTAGTCGAGGATCTGCAGCGCCTGCTCCAGCGTCTCGAGCGGCGAGATGCTGTCGTACGTCATGCCGTTCGGGTTCGTGTATGGCAGGTCGTCGTGACACAGCAGGTTGCGGCGCCGCAGCTCCGCCGGATCGATACCGATGCGGCGCGCCGCGATGTCGAGCAGCACCTCACGCGCCAGCGACTCGAACTGCCAGGGCCCGCGGTACGCGGTGCGCCCCACGGTGTTCGTGTAGAGCGTCTTCACCGCGAAGCCCGCGCGCGGGATCCGGTACGGCCCCGGGAAGAACACGCCGACGGCGGCCGCGGTCATCACCGGCCACGGCGACGGGTACGCACCGCAGTCCTGCACGAAGTCGAGGTGCGCGGCCGTGATGTGACCGGCGTCGTCGAACGCCATCGTCGCGGTGCCGTGCTCCTGGCGCGACTTGCCGGCCGCGAGCAGGTTCTCGCGCCGGTCCTCGACCCACTTCAACGGCGCACCGACCTTCGGCGCCGCGAGCATCAGGCACATCTCGTCGCGCTGCACGATGATCTTCTGACCGAACCCGCCGCCCGTGTCGCGCATGATCACGCGGATGCGGTGCTCGGGGATGCCCAACAGGCGCGCGCAGAACATCCGCACCTCGTGCGGCGCCTGGGTCGCGGCATAGATCGTGAGCTCGCCGGAACGCGAGTAGTCGACGATCAGGCCGCGGCCCTCCATCGGCGCGGGCACGTACGCCTGCTGGAAGATCGTCTCGGTGACGACGTGCGCGGCACCGTCGATCTCGTCCTGCATCGCGCCGAGCGGAAGACCGGCGAGCTCGCCGACCACGTTCGAGCCGTGGGCCGCGTGCACGAGCGTGTCGCTCGAGGCGGCCGTGGTGTAGTCGACGACGGGTGGGAGCGGCTCGTAGTCGACGTCCACGAGCTCCGCCGCATCGTGCGCGAGCGCGAGCGACTCGGCGACGACGAGCGCGACCGGGTCGCCGGCGAAGCGCACCTCGTCGCCGGCGAGCGGCGGG
>DATMUX010000072.1:0-2236 GCA_035563695.1 Acidimicrobiia bacterium | reverse complement strand
CGTCTCCACGCTCGACGGAGGCCGTCGCATCGTCCGAGCTGCGGTCGATCATTTCGGCCGCCTCGACGGGATGGTCTGCTTCGCGGGTATCACGGTCACGAAGTACCTGTGGGAGCTCGACGAGCGCGACTGGGACGACGTCATCGCGGTCCACCTCAAAGGTCATTTCAGCTGCGCCCAGGCGGCGGCGCGCGTGATGATGCCGCAGGGATCGGGCAGCCTCGTGTTCATCGGCAGCGGCGCGATGAACGGGACGCCGAACATGCCGAGCTACGCGACGGCCAAGGCCGGGATCCTCGGATTGACGTGGAGTACCGCCTATGCGCTCGCGCCGTACGGCATCACGACGAACTGCGTGGTGCCGAGTGCCGCGACGCGCATGTCGGATCACATCTACGGCGAGGCGGAGATGCTGAGCGACCGGGTCGGCGAGACGATCCGCAGCGACCTGGCGCCGGGCACGTTCCGTGATCCGGCCAACATCGCGCCGGTCGTCCTCTATCTGCTCGGCGACGACGCGCGCGAGATCAACGGTCAGGTGTTCCGGGCCCAGGGTTTCGAGGTCGCCCACCTCGCCGGCCTCGCGTGGGACAAGATCATGAAGAACGACGGACCGTGGGATGTTGCGACCATCGCCGAGCGGCTGCCGCAGGAGCTGGGCCCGACGCTGACGCCGCGGCCGGTGCCCTGGCCCGAGCGCCCGCGCTGAACCCGCGTGTCGGTGCGTCCGGGGACAGTTGCAGCGCCCCCCGGCCGCTCGTAGATTTGACAGTGCACTGTCACAAGGAGCACGCCCCATGACCGTCACCACGACCGAAGCCGGCGCACCGACCGAGCAGGAGTCGGCGCCGCTCGTGATCGTCTCGTGTGACACCCACATCGGCCCCCGCCTCCGCGCCGACCTGCGCAGTTACTGCCCGTCCGAGCTGCTGGACGAGTTCGACGGCTACTCCGAGACGCTGCAGCAGAAGCGGGCGGCGGCCGCGGCCGTGCGCGAGCGGGTGTCGTTCGGCGGCAACAACATGGGCCCCGACTGGGGTGTGCGCACCGCGAATCTCGAGACCCCGGGCCACTACGACATGCACGCACGGCTCCGCGATCTCGACGCCGACGGGGTCGCAGCCGAGGTGATGTTCCACGACAGCCAGAACGGCGAACCGATCCCGTTCCAGACCGACACGCTGCTCATGCGCAGCGCCGGCATCGAGCAGGACTTCGGCCTCCTGCGCGCGGGCCAGCGTATGTACAACCAATGGCTCGCCGACGTCTGCTCGATCGAGCCCGAGCGGCACATCGGGTTGATGCATCTGCCGCTCTGGGACATCGACGCCGCGATCGAGGAGCTCGCGTGGGCCCGTTCGGCGGGGCTCAAGGGTTTGAACTTCCCGACGCCGAAGGCGTACTTGCAGCCGTACAACGACCCCGCCTGGGATCCGTTCTTCTCGGCGTGCGAGGACCTTGGTGTCACGTTGTGCAACCACGGCGGTGCGGGCGCGAGCGGCGGCACCTACCCCGGTGCGATGTCGATCGCGAAGTTCGAGATCTCGATGATGACCCGCATCTGTCCGATGGACCAGCTCGTCTTCGGCGGCGTCTTCGAGCGCCATCCGAACCTGAAGCTCGTGCTCACCGAGTCACCGGGAACATGGTGGAACTTCGTGCTGAAGGAGATGGACAGCATCTACCTGACCGACACGCGCAGCTACGGCCCGGCCGAGAAGCAGCGGGTGCCGCGCCTGCCGAGCGAGTACGCGCGCCGGCAGGTGTTCGTCGGTGCCAGCTTCCATGCCCGTTTCGAAGCGGAGGATGCCATCGAGCACGGCTACACCGACCGCGTGATCTGGGGCTCCGACTACCCGCACTTCGAAGGCACGTACCAGTACGGCGCGACGGGGCCGAACGGCGAGCCGATGACGTGGGCGGCGCTCCGGTTCCACTACGCGGGCCTGCCGGCCGACACGGTCCGCACGTTTCTGAGCGGCAACGCGATGAAGGCGTACGACCTCGACTACAACGCCCTCGCCCCGGTGGCCGCGCGCATCAACGCGCCGACGTACGAAGACCTCAACAGTGCCAAGGTCGACGAGCGACCGCCCAATTCGGGTCATCTCGCGTTCCGGTCCTTCGGGTTCTGGGCGTAGCCGCGCGATCGGTGCGACACTCACCCGTGGCTGTTGCTGGGGTCGGATCAGATGAGTGACGATCTGAGAGTCGAGCGGCGGGGACCGGTGCTGAT
>DATMUX010000071.1:0-5548 GCA_035563695.1 Acidimicrobiia bacterium | reverse complement strand
GGGCATCCAAGCCGCTGCCGATTCGATTCTCGACGAGTTGGCCGAGCAACGAGTGGACATCGAACGCAAGCGTCGTTCCGAAGAGAAGAAGATCAAGCTGCTCGAAGGGCAACAGCAGAAGCTGATGCAAGCCCACTACGCCGGAAAAGTGCCCCTCGATGTCCTCGGGATGGAGCAGGAACGCATCAGCTCAGAACTGGGCAAGCTGCGGGCTGCCGTGAAGGTGACCATCGCCAGCAGAGAACGACTGCAAGCCACCGTGGACAACGCCATTACCTGGCTCAACCAGTGTCAGCAGGCCTACGAGGCCATGAGTCACCACGAGCGCCGGCTGATGAACCAGGCGTTCTTCAAGCGCATCTGGGTCACCGAAGACGGCGTGGTCGGCTGGGAGTACAACCAACCGTTTGCCAGCCTCCTGCGCAAGCACCAGGCCCAGGAACCCATCTTCACGGCTCAGCTAGTTTCCAGAAGCACGCAGGAGCCGAAGCAACCGAGAAGGACGCGCTACGAGCGAACAAGTCTTGGACAGCGAGCCAGGATCTTCTTTCGGCAGGGTTGGAAAGAGTTCAACTTGGCGGAGGGAGTGGGATTCGAACCCACGGAGGGTTGCCCCTCACACGCTTTCCAAGCGTGCCGATTCGGCCGCTCTCGCATCCCTCCCGGGAGATGCGATCGTAGGCGAACGGGGTCCGCTCGCAGCACGTATCAGGCGACCCGGCGGCACCCAAGCGCTTCCGCTGAGAGCTGCTTCCTTCCGGACCTGACTCGGTTCACGGGCGCTCGTCGCGCCGGACCCGACACGGCGCGAGCGGACCGCCGGTCAGGCTACCCGTTCGGCCCGCCCGTCCGGACCGGTCTGGGTAGCCTCGGCCCGTGGCCTCGCACAGCCTGTACCGCAAGTACCGCCCGCAGCGGTTCTCCGAGCTCGTCGGCCAGGAGCACGTCACCACTGCGCTGCGGAACGCGGTCAAGGAGGACCGCGTCGGCCACGCTTACCTCTTCTCGGGACCGCGGGGAACGGGCAAGACCACGACCGCGCGCCTGCTGGCGCGCGCGCTGAACTGCCTCGAGCTCGGCGACGACGGCGAGCCGTGCGGCAAGTGCGAGAACTGCGAAGCGGTCGCGTCGGGAACGTTCTTCGACCTCGTCGAGCTCGACGCCGCGTCGAACAACGGCGTGGAAGCGATGCGCGAGCTCATCCAGAACGTGCACATCGGGGTAGGCGCGTCGAGCCGGCGCAAGGTGTACATCGTCGACGAGGTGCACATGCTCTCGGCGGCCGCATCGAACACCTTGTTGAAGACGCTCGAGGAGCCGCCCGAGCACGTGGTGTTCGTACTCGCCACGACCGACCCGCAGAAGGTTCTGCCGACGATCCGCTCGCGCACGCAGCACTTCGAGTTCACGCTCCTCACGCGCGACCAGCTCGTGCAGCATCTGGCCGACGTGCTCGCGCGCGAAGGCGTCGAGGCCGACGCCGAAGCCCTCGATCTCGTGGCCCGTCGGGCCGCGGGCTCCGTGCGCGACGCGCTCTCGCTGCTCGACCAGGCGCTCGCGGTGGGCGCGGGTGCGATCGACGCCGAGCAGGTGCAGGCCGCGTTCGGCGGCGTGCCCTTCGAGCTGCGGCTCGCGGTGCTCGAGGCGGCGGCGCACGACGACGTCGCCGGCGTGCTCGTCGGCGTGCACGAATTGTTGAGCGCGGGCCACGACCCGCGCCGCATCGCCGACGACCTCCTGCGTACGTTGCGCGACGCGTTCCTTCAGGCCAACGCCGCGGGCCGCGTCCCTTACGACGGTCCGGTCGACGAGTGTGACCGCCTGGTTGAGATCGCGCGCGAGATGGGGAACCCGGCCGTGGTGCGCGCGATCGAGATCCTCGGCCAGGCGATCGTCGACATCCGCGGCCAGGCGGTCGCCGACCCGCGCCTCGTGCTCGAAGTGGCGCTCGTGCGGATCGCGCGCCGCGAGGCGCGCACGCGCGAGGAGACGCTGCTCGCGCGCGTCGAACGGCTCGAGCAACAGCTCGCCGCGGGAAGCGCGGCGAGTGCGCCCCCCACAAGGGCCGCGTCACCGCCGTCCCCGCCCGATCCGAATGGTCCTGTGCTGACGCGTCGTACCCGCGCGGCCAAGGCGCCGGCGGAGGATCCGCCGGCCGAGCTCGAAGCCGACCCTGCCGCGACGGGTGCGGAGTCCGTGTCGTTCACACTCGACGACGTCGTCGAGGCGTGGCCCGACGCGCTCGGTGCGTTGAAGGCGCCGGTGCGCGCCGCGATCCAGGACGCGCAGCCGATCGCGCTCGAAGACGGCGTCGTCGTGTTCGGTGTCCCGCAACGGCGGTACGAGGCGATCAACGAACGATTCCGCAAGGAGGCCGAAGCGATCAAGGAGGCGTTCGTCCCGCGCCTGGGTGTCGCGCCGCGGTTCAAGCTGCGCCGCCACGACTTCGATGCGCCGGACGCGTTCCGCCCCGACGCGAGCACCGGCGATCCGGCGCCGGCCGAGCCCGACGACGACGTCGACCTCGACGCGCTCGTCGACGCCGGCGACGCCGCGCCCCCCGACTCGGTCACGCGGCTCGTCAACGACCTGGGCGCCGAGATCATCGACGAACGCAGCCGTGGCTGAACCGGGAGGACGCGCGTGACCAATCCTCAGGATCTCCTCCAGCAGGTACAGAAGATGCAGGCCGACATGCAGGCCGCGCAGGAGGCGCTCGCGAGCGCGACCGTCGAGTCGAGCGTCGGAGGCGGCGTGGTCAAAGCCACCATGACCGGCGACGGCGAGCTGCGCACGATCCACATCGACCCGAGCGTCGTAGATCCCGGCGACATCGAGACGCTCGAGGATCTCGTGGTCGCCGCGGTCGTCGAGGCGAACCGCCTCGCGAAGGAGCTGCAGGCGCAGCAGCTCGGCGCCGCGACCGGCGGCCTCGACGTGAACCAGCTGCTCGGTGGCCTGGGCGGCATCCTCGGCCCACCCGCGTGAACGTCTACGAAGGTCCCGTCCAGACGCTGATCGACGAGCTCGGTCGCCTCCCCGGCATCGGTCCGAAGTCGGCACAGCGCATCGCGTTCTATCTCCTCAAGGCCGACGCGGTCGACGCCAAGCGCCTCGCGCGCGCGATCGAGGAGGCCAAGGACCGCGTTACCTGGTGCCGGCGGTGTTACAACATCGCCGAAGGCGAGCTCTGCAACTTCTGTCGCGACGAGCGGCGCGACGCGCACGTCGTGTGTGTGGTCGAAGAGCCGCGCGACATCGTCGCGATCGAACGCACGGGCGAGTTCCGAGGCCGGTATCACGTGCTGCAGGGCGCGATCTCGCCGATCGAGGGCATCGGCCCGGAGCAGCTGCGCGTCAAGGAACTGCTCGCGCGCATCGCCGACGAGGAGATCGGCGAGGCGATCCTCGCGACGAATCCGAACATCGAAGGGGAGGCAACCGCGATGTATCTCGCGCGGTTGCTGAAGCCGTTGGGCGTGATGGTCACGCGCATTGCGAGCGGCCTGCCGGTGGGCGGCGATCTCGAGTACGCCGACGAGGTCACGCTCGGCCGCGCGCTCGAAGGCCGCCGCGAGATCGATGCGTAGGTCCTAGCGCAGCAATACCTGGTGGAACGTCGGGTTGAAGCCGACGTTCCACAGCCACAGCAACCCCATCGCAACCGCGGCCGTCCATGTCGGCGGCCGGATGCGCACCATGATCGAGGGTCGCACGAGCACCACCGCGGCGAGCACCACGACGAGGATGCCGGCCGGATTGAACGCGAGCGATTGCGTGAGGTGACCGTGCACCGCGGCGACGCACGCGCGCGTCATGCCGCAGAACGGGCACGGAACACCGGTGAGCGCGAGTAGCGGGCACTGGAACGGTGGATGTAGCGGAAGGACCGGCCACACCGCGGCGGCACCCAGCAGCCCGGCGGTCGCGGCGCGCAGCTCGCGGGCGCGGCGTTCATCGACGGCCGGCACAGGCGCGAAGCTCTTCACGCGCGAGCCTGCTTCGCCACGACGACTCCTTCGAGCAGGTACTCGGGGTGCGTGCCGGCCGGCGCGCCGGGCACGACCGGCGCGACGCGAGTCGCGAGCGCGGTCGCGAAATATGTGCGCACCGACCAGGGAAGCGTGAGCCGCCGGTCGAGGAAGTGCCGGATCGTCGCGAGGTCGTCGGCGTCGAGCGCCGACACGTCCCACGTCGTGACCGCGTGCGCGGGCACGGTGATCGGCGCGGTGATGGTCGCGGCGAGGCCGGAGAACTTGTCGCGGGTCACGATCGTCGCGGCGGCGAGGTCGCCGAGGCGCTGGTCGCGTTGGGTCGCCACGATCGACGTGACGCCGGTGATGTAGAGCACCGGCAGGAAGTCGACGATCCGCATGATGTTGCGGATGGCGCTGGCGAGGAAGCCGATCGGCTCCCCCTGCAACCCGACCACGCGGATGCCCGCGGCCATCTTGCCCAGGGTCCGGCCCTCGTTGAGCACCTCGAACGGCACGTCGTATGCGAACATCACGAGGAACACCAACACGATCACGACGGCGCGGGCGACGCCGGGTGCACCGGTGGCCAGCACGCCGATCAGTAGCAGGAAGACGATCGCGAGTTGGATCGTCGTGTCGAGCAGACGAGCGAGGAAGCGTGAACCCAGACCGGCGAGCACGAGGTCGAGCGTGACGCCTTCCGGCGTCGCGATCGTGACGCGGTCGTCGAGGCGCACGTGACCAACCTAGACGAGTTCGTCGGCGCGCGGGCCGCGATGTGGGCCGAGCTCGAGCACCTCGTCGACGCGGCGGGCAGCTCGCCCGCGCGCCTGGGCCCCCACGGTGTCCGCCGGCTCGGCACGACCTATCGCGCGGCCGCAGCCGACCTCGCGCTCGCCCGGCGCCGCTTTCCGGGCGACCCGATCGTCGTGCGGCTCGAGCAGCTCGTGCTGCGCGGCCGCCAGCTCGTGTACCACACGAAGCCGGCGCGCAGCACGGTGCGCGAGTTCGTGTCGCGCGGCTATTGGCGGCGCGTGCGCGAGCGGCCCGGCCTGCTGTTGCTCTCGGCCGCGTGCCTCGTGCTGCCCGCGCTGCTCGCGGGCTTCTGGGCGTGGCGCGACCCCGGACCGGCGAGCGGGCTCGTACCCGACGCGTACCAATCGGTGACGCAACCGCGCTCGCCCGGTCACGATCTCGGTGAGTCCGTCGATCAACAGTCGGAGCTGGCGGCGACGATCTTCACGAACAACATCCAGGTCGCGTTCCTGGCATTCGCGGGCGGCATGCTGCTCGGCCTCGGCACGCTGTACATCCTGCTCTACAACGGCTTGCTGCTCGGCGCCGTCGCCGGGCTCGCCATCGGGTCGGGCAACGGGCGGCCGTTCTTCGAGCTCGTGACCGCGCACGGCGTGCTGGAGTTGAGCTGCATCGTCGTCTCCGGCGCGGCCGGGCTGCGGCTCGCCGCCGCGATCGTCGATCCCGGCACGCGCAGCCGGATGGACGCGTTGCGCACGGAGTCGCGCGCCGCGGTGGAGATGGTGCTCGGGACGTGCGCGTGGCTGGTCGTCGCG
>DATMUX010000070.1:0-6088 GCA_035563695.1 Acidimicrobiia bacterium | reverse complement strand
GCGGCCCGCGCACCCGGCGCCGAGCCCGAGCGTGCCGACGACGCTCGCCGTCGTCACGCCGCCCGCGCCCGCCGTCGCCGTCGCCGACGTGCGTCTGCGGGCCGCCCCGCCGTCGCCTCCTACGCCGTCGACCACGACGACCACGGCGACGACACCGGGCTCGACCGGCCCGTCGACCAGCACGACCACAACCACCACGACGACCACCACGACCGTGCCGGTGAGCCGCGACGGCGACCGCCGCCGGTGCGCCGGCCATACGCACGGGAAGAAGGATCCGGACCGTGTCAGTCGCGGGCGCTGCGGAGGAGACGCTCGACGGGGCTCAGATCGAACGGAGGACCCACCGTCACGATCAGATGATCGGCCCCCGCGTCGAGATACGCCTCCCAGTTGCCGACCTCGCCGGTATTGATCGCGACGGTGCGCTCGATCTGGCTCGGCTTGCGATCGACCCGCGCGCACCAGTCGTCGAGCACGGCGTTCTTGCGCGCGAAGTTCTCGGGCGGCCCGAACGAGTTCCACGCATCGGCGTGCTCGGCCACGAGCCGTAGGGTGACCTTTTCGCCGCTGCCGCCGACGAGGATCGGGAGCCGGCCGCGCGGCGGTGGCTCGAGCCGGCTGAACCGGTCCATGATGATCAGGAGCGCGTCTTCGAGATTGCGTAGCCGCGAAGCCGCTGTGCCGAACTCGTATCCGTATTCGTCGTAGTCGCGCTCGAACCAGCCCGAACCGATGCCGAGCACGAATCGGCCCTTACTGATGTGGTCGATCGTCCGTGCCATGTCGGCGAGGAGGCTCGGATTGCGGTACGAGTTGCACGTGACGAGAGCGCCGAGCCGCGCGTGCTGCGTGTCGGCCGCCATCGCCGCGAGCAACGTGTACGCCTCGAAGTGTGCCGCGTCGGGATCGCCGTAGAGCGGGAAGAAGTGGTCCCAGATCCAGATGCTGTCGACCGTCAGGGCATCGGCGGCCTTCCACGCCGCGCGCATCGCTTCGACGGTCGTCGCCTGCGGGTGGAGTTGGACACCGACATCGAAGCGAGCCATCGGACGCGCAGGCTACCGGGAGCGCTCAGGTGTCGCGCATCTCGATGCGGCGGCCGCCGTCGCGCAGCGCGAGCACGGCCTCGCCGCTGAGCAGCCGCTGGAGCGGCTCGCCGACGAGATCGGCGCGCCACCCGCCGGCCAGCCGGCTCTCGCCGCCCTGGAGCAGTTGGGTGAGCTCGGCACGCGTGGCGAGCAACGAGGGATCGAGATCGAGCTCGGCGGCGCGCTGCGCGAGCCAGGCGCCGAGCACGGTCACCGCGGGGGCCAGCGAGCGGTCGACGCGGTCGGTTTCGGGGACGCGCAGCTCCGATTTGGGCAGGGCCAGCCCTTCCTGCACGGCCGCGAGCAGCGCGTCGGCGGTGTGGTCGCGCAAGCGGCCGTCGATACCGCGGATCGCGCCGAGGTCTTCGCGCGAACGGGGCGGGCGGTGGACGACGCCTGCGAGCGCGAGGTCGGAGAGCACGAACCGGGCCGGAACGTCGAGCGATTCCGCGGTGCGCTCACGCCAGGCCGCGACCTTCTGGGCGACGCCCCGGGTCGTCCCGCGCAGCTGGCGCGCGCCCTTCATGCGCCACCACGCGGTCTCGATGTCGGGGCGGCTGCGAATATGCGAGCGCCGCTCCTCGCATTCGTCGATCGCCCACGCGAGACGGCCGACGGCGTCGAGTCGCGACGTGAGCTCGTCGTGCAGCGCGAGCAGGTGCTCGACGTCGGCTGCCGCGTACGCGCGCTGCTCGGCGGTCAGGGGGCGCCGGGTCCAGTCGGTGAGGCGGTCACCCTTGCCGAGCCGCACGCCGGCGAGCCGTTCGACCGCGGCGGCGAGTGACGGTGTGCCCATCCCGATGAAGCCGGCCGCGACCTGCGTGTCGAACAGGCGCGACGGCGCGACACCGCACGCGCGTTCGAGGATCGAGAGGTCCTGGTCGGCCGCGTGCGCGACCATGCAGCCGGGACCCGACAACAGCGTGGCGAGCGGCACCGGGTCGACCGCGAGCGGGTCGACGAGGGCGATGCCCCCCGACCACGCGATCTGGATGAGGGCGAGGCGCGGCCAGTACGAGCGCTCGCCGTGGAACTCGGTGTCGAGCGCGTACCGCGGCTCCCTGCACACAGTGTCGATCAGTTCGCGCAGTTCGTCCGGCTGGTCGATCCACTGGGGCGGCACCGGGACAGCATGCCCCGCGCGGCACACCGCATGACACCTGGGGCGGCATGCGTACTCCGACGGTCACGGATTGCGGTAATCGCGCTCGCCATCGCGGTCGCAATTGGGGACACTGAACGGGACCGGGGTTGTGGGCGGTCCCCACGCTGCCGACGGCCCCGGTCGCGAGCGTTCCGGGGGGAGCCGGGGCGAGCCGGGGGGAGCCGGGGGGAGCCGGGGAGTCGGGTTGCCGCGCCGGTCAGCGACCGGCGACGGCGGCCCGCACCTCGGCGAGACGGGCGAACGACGCCAGCACCTCGTCGTGCTCGTCGGCCAGGTGGCGCACGATCACGTCGGTGCATCCCATCTCGCCCAGGGCGCCGAACGCGTCGGCGACCGCGGTGATACCGCCGACGACGGGCGCCGCGGGATCGAAGCCCCGGTAGCCGCGGTCGAGCACGGGACCCGCGACCCGCCGGGCGTCGGCTTCGTCCGTACCGACGTGCACGTCGCGCCGGATCGCGATCCGGCGCGGCTCGCGCCCGTGACGCGCGCACGCCTCGCGGTACGCGTCGACGAGGCCGGGCACGTCGGCCGGTGTTGCCTCCGGCCCGATGAGGAACGCGTCGCCGAGACGTGCGGCGCGGTCGATGGCCGCGGGCGCGGCGGCGCCGATCCACACTTCCAGCGGCTCCGGTGGAACGGGAGCGATGCGCGCGCGGTCGATCCGCCACGGCCCATCCGTCGCCGTCACCTCCTCGCCGCGCGAGAGGCGGCGCACGATGTCGAGCGCCGCCTCGAAGCGGGATGGCCTCGCCTTCAGCGGAACGTCGAATGCGCGGAACTGCTCGTCGCCGCCGCCGATGGCGCACTGCATGATGAAGGGGCCGCGCGCCACCGACGCGAGCGTGCCGATGTGCTCGGCGAGCAACACCGGGTGCCACAACGGCAGCAGGAACAGCGCGCCCGCGGGGCGGTCGTCCCACTCGGCGAGCAGCCGGCCGAGGATCGCGACGTTCTGGTAGTAGGGGACCGGCACGTTGTGATGGTCGCCGACGAACAGGCTGTCGAGGCCCGCACCGGCCGCGGCACGCGCTCGTTCGACCATCCATTGCGCACCGACGCGCACGTCCATGGGCCCGTATCCACTGCGGAGCGAGACGCCGATGTTCAAGGCGAGCAGCCTCGCGCGATGATTGGCGATATGGCGACCCTGAATCGTGATCTCGCCGCGCTGGCCGACCGGCGGGCCGAGCTCCGGCGCACGCATCTCCGATCCGCGGCCGAGCGGCCGCAGTCGAACGGCGGCGGGGTACACCACCTCGCGCTCATCTGCGCCGATCCCGAGCGCACGATCCGCTTCTATCAGGACCTGCTCGGGTTCCCGCTCGTCGAGCTGTTCGAGAACCGCGACTACGAAGGCTCGACGCACTTCTTCTTCGACATCGGCGCGGGCAACATGCTCGCGTTCTTCGACTTCCCGGGCCTCGGTCTCGAACCGGTGCCCGAAGGCCTCGGTGGCGTACAGCACGTCGCGATCTCGGTGACGTCCGACACGTTCGAGATGCTGAAGGGCCGGCTCGAGGACGCGGGGATCGACTACATCGGTCCCGACCGCGCGGCGGAGTCGGTCTACTTCAAGGATCCCGACAACATCCAGGTGGAGCTGATCCGCCAGCCGCTCATGGAAGTGCCCGAGAGCGCGCCGCCGAACGAGTAGTTCGCGCCGAGGTCAACCGAGGTTGACCAGCCAGTCCATGTGCGCGCTGTGTAGCCAGTGCTGCATCTGCACGCTCAGCGTCGAGAGCTCGTCGAACATCAACAGGATCCCGAACATCCCGATGATGACAGCCGAGCCCCCGACGATGACCGGGAAGTGGCGCTTCACGAAGCGCAACGCGCCGCCGACACGCCCGAGCGCGAGCCCGCACACGAGGAACGGCACGCCGAGCCCGAGCGAGTAGGCGACGAGCAGCGTGGCGCCGGCCCATACCCGATCCTGGTTCGCGGCGATGCCGAGGATCGACCCGAGGATCGGTCCGATGCACGGCGACCATCCGAACCCGAACGCCACACCGGCGATCGCGGGCGCGGCTGCGCCCCACGCGCCGAGATGCGGATGGAAGCGCATCTCCTGGTAGAGCCACGGCGCGCGCAGGAACAACGATCCGAGCAAGAACACCGCCATGCCGAGCATCAGCGCGCCCGACACGCGGGTGAGCGTGGATTGATGGTCGCGGAGCAACTGCCCGAAGCTCGACGCCGAGAGTCCGAGCGCGACGAACACCACTGCGAATCCGGCGATGAACAACGCGGTCGTGCCGACGATGCGGCGGGCGTGCACGCGCGAGCTCTCCTGCAGCTCGGCGAGGTCGAGCCCGGTCACCATCGACAGGTACGCGGGCACGAGGGGCAGGACGCACGGCGACAGGAACGACACGACGCCGCCGCCGAACGCGGCGAGGTACGCGAGCACGTTCACGTCCGAGATGCGTGATCCGAGCCCGATCAACGGCGTCACCCGGTCATTGTGCGTGATCTCGGAGCGGTGCGGCGTACCCGGGCCCGGGTACGCTCGCCGCCCGGTGTCGGATCCCAAGGAGCTGGCTGTGTCACGCGTGCAGGACATGTTCGATCTCTCGGAGAAGGTCGCGGTGCTCACGGGCGTCGCGAGCGGCATCGGTCAGGCCACCGCGCGCCTCCTCGCCGCTGCGGGCGCAACGATCGTCGGCGGCGACATCGACGAGGCGGGCGCGCAGGTCACGGCCGACGAGATCACGGCCGACGGCGGGACGGCGCTGGCCCTACGGGTCGACGTCACGCAGCGCGCCGAGATCGACGCGCTCGTCGACCGCGCGCACGCCGACTTCGGGCGCGTCGACATCATGGGCAACATCGCGGGCATTCCCCACAACAAGATGGTCGCCGAATGCACCGACGAGGAATTCGAGCGGATCCTCGCGATCAACTTGAAGAGCGTCTTCTACGGATGTCAAGCGGCGCTGCGGCACATGATCCCGCAGGGCTCCGGCAACATCGTCAACATCTCATCGGGTGCGATCGACACTCCCGCGCCGACGCTCGCGTGCTATGGCATGACGAAGGCCGCGGTCGCGATGCTCACCAAGACGCTCGCGACCGAAGTCGGCCGGCACGGGATCCGCGTGAACGCGATCGCGCCGGGGATGATCCTCACGAACTTCTCGCGTCACAACTTCGTCGACGAGAAGGGCGAAGTCGTGCCCGAGAAGCTCGACCAGTACCACAAGCGCGCCAGCGCGATGGCGCCCCTCGGCCGCGCCGGCGAAGCCGACGACGTCGCGCGCTCGTTCCTCTACCTCGTTTCCGGCGCCGCTGCGTACGTGACCGGGCAGATCGAGCGGCCGAACGGCGGCGTCGCGATGCCCTGGTAGCGCCGATCAAGAGCCGCGCCGCACGCGCACGTGCGATTCGACCGGCGGTCCGACGCGGGTGCCCGTGCGGTAACGCCCGTCGACGACGGGCAGGCCGCCGCTGCGCATCGCGGCCGCGCGCTGGCGCCGGCGCGTGATCCGGATCCGCCGCCGGCGCTTCACGGCGCGCCGTCGCAGCACGACCGCCGCCGCAACCAGCAGGATCAACACGATCACGACGTCGCGCGTCCGGAACAGGTCGCTGCCGCCGTGCTTCGTCGCCGTCAACTGTGTGCGTGTCGCCGGCGCGCCGTGCGGTACCGCATCGAGCACCAAGGGCGACGCCGGTACCGTGACGCCAGTCGCGCCCGGGGCGCTCACCGTCGCGCCCGCGAGGCTCGCGAACGCGACCTGGTCGGCCGCCCGGGTCGCGTACGGTGACACCGCGACCGGAGGCAGTGTCACTCCGGTGCCCGCCGCGCCGCATCCTTTGGCGAATCCCT
>DATMUX010000069.1:0-3227 GCA_035563695.1 Acidimicrobiia bacterium | reverse complement strand
TCTCGTGGACGACGTCGATGACGGCCGTGTCGGGCCCGAGGCCCGCGGCGACGGCGCGCACCACGTCGTGCTCGGTGACCTCGGTGAGCGGCACGGTGTCGACGAGCAGCGTGTCGAGCCCGGTGCTCGTCAGGATCCGGGCCGCGTCGGCCAACGGCGTCGCCGCGCCGACGCGCACCGCGGGCTCGAGCTCGAGCTCGGCCGGCGTGATCCTGCTCCCGTCGCTCACGCCCCGAGCGTTGCGCGGATCGTCCGTCCGGCGACAGAGTCGAAGGTCCGCGCCCTCGGGCCCTATTCGGACTTCTTGTCGTGCAGCCGGGCGGCGAACACCGCCGCCTCGGTGCGCCGCTCCATCCCGAGCTTGGCCAGTAGGTTCGACACGTAGTTCTTCACGGTCTTCTCGGCGAGGAAGATCCGCTCCGCGATCTGGCGGTTCGTAAGACCTTCGGCGATGAGATCGAGGATCTTGCGCTCCTGATCGGTCAGGCGCGCGAGCCGCTCGTCTTCCTCCGGGCCCTTGCGGAGCCGCTCGAGCACCCGGGCCGTGACCTCGGGGTCGAGCAGCGATTGCCCGGACGCGACCCGGCGGATCGCGTCGACGAGGTCGGTGCCCTTGATCTGCTTCAGCAGGTAGCCCGCCGCACCGGCCATGATCGAGTCGAACAGCGCTTCGTCGTCGGCGAACGACGTGAGGATCAGGCACTGGATGCGGGAGTCGCGCGAGCGCACATCGCGGCACACCTCGACGCCGTTGCCGTCGGGCAGGCGCATGTCGACGATGGCGACGTCGGGTTGCGTGGGCGGGATGCGCGACAGGCCTTCCTCGGCGGTCGCGGCCTCGCCCACGACCTCGAAGTCGTCCTGCGCCTCGAGCAGCTCGCGCACTCCGCGGCGCACGACCTCGTGGTCGTCCAGGAGGAAAACACGTATGGACATGGGGAAAACGGTACTCCCAGTCAGGGGACGATGACGAGCGGACGATCGAGATGATGGGAGAGCTGATGGCTCGTGCTGCCCAGCAGTAGCTCCGCGAACCCGCCCCGCCCGCGCCGCCCCGTCACGACGAGATCGGCGTCCTCCTTGCGTGCGACGTCGATCACGACCTGGGCGGGCGAGCCGTCACTGATGACGACCCGGAACGGCACCGCCGCGTCGCCGAGCGCCGCGCACCACTCCCGCCGCACGACCTCGGCCAACTCCTCGCGGTCGCGGTCGTTCAAGGCCGGCACGGGCACGTAGCCGACGCCCGGCGTCGCGAACACCGGAATCTCGATCGCGTGCACCGCGACCACGTCGGCGTCGAGCGCGGCCGCGTACTTGGCGCACCACGCGAGCGCTCGAGCCGAATGTTCCGAACCGTCGACTCCGACCACGATCCTCATACCTGCACAATGACCTGCGCGCCGGGTCGCGGCGAGGGTCTTTCGTCCCGCTACATGCCGACGGAAGGACGGCGATCCGCCCAGGGCCGCGCGGCCTCGAGCTGCGCGGCGACGCGCAGCAACACGTCCTCCCGGCCGTAGGCCGCGACGAGCTGGACCCCGATCGGCAGCCCGGCGTTGCTCCACTGCAGCGGGAGCGAGATCGCGGGTTGACCCGTTACGTCGAACGGCCACGTGAAGGACGCCAGCCTTGTGAGGCGCGTCCCGACCTCCGGACTGTCGTTCTCGGGGGCGAGCTCGCCGAGCGCGACCGGCGGCTCGGGGCTCACCGGTACGACGAGCAGGTCGTGATCGACCCACCACGCGCACACCCCGCGCGACCACGACTGCGCGCGTTCGAGCGCGGCGACGTAGTCGGTCGCCGAGATCTCGCGTCCGGCGGCCGCGAGGAACTGGTTCATCGGCTCGAGCTCGTTCGTGATGTCGCGGCCGAGCCGCGCGCTCCACCGTGCGACGTCGCGCGCGATCCCGACGGTCGTCATCGCCATGAAGCCCGTGCCGATGTCGGCGTCGAGCGCGGTGATGCCGGTCGGTTCGACGTGATGGCCGAGATCGTCGAGGAGCCGAGCCGTGTCCTCGACCGCGCGCACGACCTCGGGGTCGGTGGGTCCGGCGCCGGACGTCTCCGTGCGATAGCCGACGCGCAGCCTCTCGACGGGCGCCCCGACCTCATCGCGGTACGGGCGCAGGGGCGGCGGCGCCGTATACGGGTCGCCCGGCGCGATCCCCGCGACCGCGTCGAGCACCGCCGCGGTGTCGCGGACGGTGCGCGTCAGCACGAACTCGTGTGTGAGGGGACCCCAGTACTCGCCGAAGTCGGGCCCGAGCGTCGTGCGCGCGCGGGTCGGCTTCAGACCGACGATGCCGCACATGCCCGCGGGAAACCGGATCGAGCCGCCCATGTCGTTGCCGTGCGCGACCGGCACGAGGCCCGCGGCGACAGCCGCGGCCGCCCCACCGCTCGACCCTCCCGTGCTCCGGCCCGTGTCCCAGGGATTGCGCGTCGGACCGTACGCGAGCGGCTCGGTCGTGAGGCTCGACGCGAGCTCGGGTGTGTTGGTCTTGCCGACGAACACGAACCCGGCGGCGCGAAACCGCGCCGCGAGCCAGGTGTCGTCGCGCTCGGTCCAGCGCGCGTCCTTCAGCACGCGCATCCCGCAGTGGTAGGGATCGCCGGCCGTATGGCACACCGCGTCCTTCACGAGGAACGGCACACCCGCGAAGGGGCCGCGCGCCTCGTGCGCCTCGTCGTAGGCGCGCTCGAAGCGCTCGTGGATCACGGCGTTCAGCTCCGGGTTCACCCGCGCGATGCGGTCGACGGCGGCATCGACGAGCTCGCGGGGGCTCACGGCGCCGGCCGCGACGAGCTCGGCTTGGGCGGTGGCGTCGAGGAACGCAACGTCGCGCACGACGGCGAGGCTACGCCGTGCGCCGGGCCGTCGGCTTCGTAGGCTGCGCGTCGTGGCGGTGGCGTTCGGGTTGTTGGTGGCGGTGTCGTTCGGGTCAGCCGACTTCCTCGGGGGGCGCGCGTCGGTGCGCGCGTCGACAGTCGCCGTCGTGCTCATCGGGCAGAGCATCGCGGTCGCGGGGGCGCTGATCGTCGCGAGCGTGGTCGGCGCGCGTGTCGCCCGTTCCGACGTCGGTTTCGGTGTGCTGTCGGGCGCCGCGAACGTCGTGGGTCTGAGCCTGCTCTATCGCGGGCTGGCCCGGGCGCGCGTCGGTGTCGTCGCGCCGCTGACGGCCGTCGTCGGCGCGCTCGTGCCCGTCACGTTCGCACTCGTGCGC
>DATMUX010000068.1:0-3245 GCA_035563695.1 Acidimicrobiia bacterium | reverse complement strand
GACAGATACGGGCTGTGCTTCAGGTGTGCGCGCTTGGTCGGGGTGGGACCGGTCGCGATCCAGCCGACGAGCGCGTCACCGTCCCACTCCCAGATCGGGTGCAACACTCGTGAGCGCGGCCGGCCTTGGTGATCGACGGTCGCGGCCGCGCACCACACGATCCGGTGGGCCATGGCGACGAACGCGGGCGCGACTTCGGCGAGCGTGGGCACGGGGCGGACCGTACACTGCGCGCGTGTCGCCGCGCCTCGCTCGCCGCCGCGTGCTCGTCGTCGGTGCCGGAACCCGCAGCTCCGACGACCCGGACGCGCCGATCGGCAACGGTCGCGCGATCTCGGTGCTCGCGGCGCGCGAGGGCGCGTCGGTCGCGTGCGCCGACATCGACGCGACCGCGGCCGCGGAGACGGCGCGACTCGTGGAGGCCGAGGGCGGCACGGAGGCCGCGGTGATCACCGGCGACGTCTCCGACGAGGACGCGTGCACTCGCATGGTCGACGAGGCCGTCGCCGCGTTCGGCGGGCTCGACGGAGTCGTCTGCAACGTCGGCATCGGTCTCGGGCGGTGGCTCGAGGGCACGACCGCGGCCGAATGGGACGCGGTCTTCGCCGCGAACGTGCGCGGACACTTCCTGATGTGCCGCGCGGCGCTCCCGAGGCTCGACGACGGCGGGGCTATCGTGCTCATCTCGTCGATCGCCGGTCTGGTCGCCGGCACGCGGATCCCCGCGTACGACGCGTCCAAGGCGGCCCTCGCCGGCCTCGGGCGCCACGTCGCGCTCGAGGGCGCGCGGCGCAACATCCGCGCGAACGTGGTCGCGCCCGGGTTGATCGATACGCCTCTGGGCCGGCGCGCGTCGCAGGGCCGGCCGGGCCGCGATCGGGCGCCGGTGCCGCTGGGACGGCAGGCGACCGCGTGGGAGGTCGCCGCGCCCGTCGTGTTCCTGCTGAGCGACGACGCGAGCTACATCACCGGTCAGGTGATCGTCGTCGATGGTGGGCTCAGCATCGTTTGACGTACGGTCGCGGCATGAGCAGCGAGACGAGATTCGATCGTGACGAGGTCGAGGCCGCGTTCCGCAACTACTGGAAGCGCGGCGCCGTCGGCGAGGACTGGGACGCGTGGTGCGACGAGTGTTTCACCGACGACGTCGACTACGTCGAGCGGGTGCTGGGCGCGAAGCGCGGCCGGGAGGCCGTGCGCGCGTGGATCAAGCCGACGATGGAGGAGTACGGCGAGATCTACACGGCGTACGAGTGGCACGTCGTCGGCGACGACGGCCGGGTGGTCGTGTACATGCAGAACCGGCGCGACAACCCGGAGCCGGGCGCGCCGCCGATCGACTTCCCCGGCGTGACCATCCTGCAGTACGCGGGCGCCGGCCGCTTCTCCGCGGAGGAGGACTTCTGGTCGCTGCCCGAGGGCATCGCGACGATGAAGCAGTACCAGGAGGCCTGCGCGCGGTTCGATCCCGGCCATCCGCAGAAGCGCACGCGCTCGGATTGGGGCAAGGGTCCCGACTGGACGAAGGGCGCGGCGTCGTACGCTGATCGGTAATGCCCGAATCTCCCCAGATGCAGGCGCTGGCCGAGCGGATCGGCGCGTGGCTCGACGGCGCGACGTTCGAGGGGTATGCGCCGCTCGGCTTCACGGGGTTGAAGACGGTCGAACCGCCGCCCGAAGCGCTCGTGGGCGCGACGCTGCGGCGCGTCGACCGGCGCGCGAAGTACGTCTCGCTGTGGTTCGACAGCGGTCTGCGGATCGTGTTCCACCTGTCGCAAGCGGGACGCGTCGATCTCGAGTCACCGCCGAAGCGCACGAAACCGAAAGGCGCTGTGGTGCGCTGGCGGTTCTCGGACGATCGGGCCGTGTTGGTGCGCGAGCACGGGACCGAGCGCAAGGCGGGATGGTGGGTGCTCGCGCCGGGCGACGACGGCCCGCTGGCCGGCCTCGGGCCCGAGGCGGCGAGCGACGAGTTCGCGCAGTGGCTGCGTTCGGCGAGTGACGGGCGGCGCGTGCACACGATCCTGCGCGATCAGCACACGGTTGCAGGGGTTGGCCGCGGGTATGCCGACGATGTGTTGCACCGGGCGAAGTTGTCGCCGTACGCGACGCTGAAGTCGTTGAGCGCCGACGAGCGCGAGCGGCTGATCGAGGCGGTGCGCGCCGTGCTCGCCGAGGGACTCGAGCGGGAACGGGCGCGGCCTGGCGGGCTGTCGGAGAACAAGCTCGGCGAGCACTTCACGGTCCACGGCAAGGCAGGCGTGCCGTGTCCCGTCTGCGGCGAAGATCTGGCGCGCGTGTCGTACGAGTCGCACGAGGTCGTGTACTGCCCCCGCTGTCAGACGGGCGGCAAGGTGCTGGCCGACCGGCGTCTGTCGCGGCTCGTCAAGTGAGCCGGAGGTCGGACCAGGTCTCCCAGATCGCGATCTGTGCGCCCTCGTCGCCCGCGACGAGGTCGAGCGCGCCCGCGTCGGTGAGACGCACCGCGTCGCCGGCGTCGAGCGCACCGGCCTGTGCGAGCTCGGCGCTACCCGTCGCGACGAACACGTGCACGAACGGGGCCGCGGGGACGGTGACGCGTGCACCCGCCGTGAGTCGCGCCACCCAGAGGGTCGCGTCGCGCTGGTGGATCGTGATGGCGGTGTCGGCCTCGCGTCCCGATGCGAGCGGGAACAGGGTGTCGTCCTTCATCGCGTCGTTCACGTCGCGCTGTTCGTAGCCGGGGGGCAGGCCCGTGGTGTCGGGCGGTACCCACATCTGCAGCAGGTGCACGGGCTCGGTGTCGCTCGAGTTCATCTCCGAGTGACGGATGCCCCGGCCGGCGCTCATGCGTTGCGCGATGCCGGGCGAGATCACGCCCTCGTTGCCCTCGCTGTCGCGGTGCGCGAGCGCGCCGTCGAGAACCCAGGTGACGATCTCCATGTCGCGGTGCGGATGCGTTCCGAAGCCGCCGCCCGGTGCGAGGACGTCGTCGTTGAGGACGAGGAGCAATCCGTGGTGGGTGTTCTGCGGGTCGAAGTGCTCGGAAAAGCTGAAGCTGTGCCAGGAGTCGAGCCAGCCGAGCTGGGTGTGGAAGCGCGTGTTCGCCGGGCGGACGTCGGCCGGCATCAGAAGCGGACGCCGTAGGCGTAGCCGTGGCGGTTGGTGCGGGTGTTGGGGTCGCCGTCGCGCCATTGGTCGGTGACTTTGCCCAAGACGATGACGCCGGTGGGGCAGCGGTCGACGCACAGTGCGCAGCGGGTGCA
>DATMUX010000067.1:0-5563 GCA_035563695.1 Acidimicrobiia bacterium | reverse complement strand
CCCGTTCGACCGCACGAGCCGTGCGTACCAGCGCCGCTGGTGGATCCTCGCGGTGTTATGTCTCAGCCTGCTCGTGATCGTCGTCGACAACTCGATCCTCAACGTCGCACTGCCGAACCTCCAGGACAGCCTGCACGCGACCATCAGCCAGGAGCAGTGGATGGTCGACTCGTACACGCTGGTGTTCGCGAGCCTGCTCCTCACGGCCGGGACGCTCGGCGATCGCTTCGGCCGGCGCGGCGCACTCCAGTTCGGGATGATCGTGTTCGGGTTCGGCTCGCTGCTGTCGGCATTCGCCGGAACCCCGACGCACTTGATCTTCACGCGCGCGCTGATGGGCGTCGGCGGTGCGTTCATCATGCCGGCGACGCTGTCGATCATCACCAACACGTTCCCGCCCGAGGAGCGCGGGCGCGCCATCTCGTTCTGGGCGGCGATCGCGGGGGTCGGGTTCGCGCTCGGCCCCATCAGTGGCGGTCTGCTGCTCTCGCACTTCTATTGGGGCTCGATCTTCCTCGTGAATCTGCCGATCGTGGTGACCGCCCTCATCGCGGGGGTGTTCCTCATCCCCACGTCGAAGGACCCGTCCGGCGCCAAGCTCGACGTGCAGGGTGCACTCCTGTCGATCGTCGGGTTGATCTCGCTCGTGTACGGCATCATCGAGGCACCGCAGGACGGCTGGACCTCACCGAAGATCCTCACCGCGTTCACGATCGCCGCGGTGGTGCTCGGTACGTTCGCGTGGTGGGAGGCGCACTCCGACCACCCCATGCTCGACGTTCGCTTCTTCAAGAACCCGCGGTTCACCGCCGCCAGCTCCGGCATCACGCTGACGTTCTTCGCGATGTTCGGATCGATGTTCCTGTTCACCCAGTACTTCCAGTTCGTGATGGGCTACTCGGCGCTGCAGACGGGCGTGCGCCTGCTCCCGATGGCGATCACGATGCTGATCGTGGCGCCCGCGAGCGCGCGCATCGTGGAGTTCGTCGGCACGAAGATCGTCGTGGCGAGCGGCCTGTTGCTGACCTCGCTCGCGCTGTTCTCCTTCGCCTTCGTGCCCTCGGAGCACATCAGCTATCCGGCCGACGTTCTCTGGCGCACGGTGCTCATGGCGTTCGGTATGGCGCTCGTGATGGCGCCGGCGACGGAGTCGATCATGGGGTCGCTGCCCCGCGCCAAGGCGGGCGTCGGATCCGCGGTGAACGACACGACCCGGCAGGTCGGTGGCGCGCTGGGCGTCGCCGTGGTGGGCAGCGTGATGACGTCGGCGTACGGACCTGCGCTGGCATCGTCGCTCGAGCGGGCCGGTGTGAACGCGTCGCCCGCGAACGTCGCGCAGGCCAAGCAAGGGCTCGGGTTCGCGCTGCAGCTCGCGGCGCACGCGCCGGCGAACGTGCAAGCCACGATCGCCGCCGCGGCCCGAGACGCGTTCGTGACCGGCATGCACCACGGAGTGATCGTCGCCGGTTTCGCGGCCTTGATCGGCTCGGCCGTGGTGGTGCGGTGGTTGCCGGCCCGGGCTGCCTCCGAAGAGGTGTTCGAGGCGCAGGACGCCGCCGCTGTTGCCGCCGTCGAAGATGTCGCCGTCGTGCCGGCGCTCGCCGCGGAGACGCCGTGACGTCGGTGCGCGGGCGGCCGCGCAGCACCGAATGCGACCGGGCGATCCTCGACGCCGCGATCACCGAGTACGCCGAGCGCGGCCTCGAGGGCATGAGTGTCGACGCGGTCGCCGCGCGCGCCGGAGTCAGCAAGGCGACGATCTACCGGCGCTACCCGTCGAAGGTCGAGCTCGTCGTCGCGGCGGCGCTGATGCTCGCCGAGGCGACCGCGCCGAAGCCCGACACGGGCTCGTTGCGCGGCGACCTGCTGACGTCGCTCCGGAACCTCCGGCGACTGCTCGACGATCCCGTGCTCGGTGCCGCCACGCGCATGCTGGTGGTCGACGCGCTCCAGCACGGCGATCTCGCGCGCATGCACACCGATTTCGTCGCCACGCGGCGCGAGCGCACCTTCGACGCGTTCCGGCGCGCGATCGAGCGAGGCGAGCTGCGCCCCGACGTCGACTTCGAGTTCGCGGCCGACGCCGTCGTCGCGCAGCTCTTCTACCAGCACCTCGTCCGCCACGAGTCGATCGACGACGAATACCTCGAGCGCGTGGTCGACGACTTCCTCGCGCGTTACGGGCTCGAGCAGGCGAACGCGCGCTAACCGGGCGGACGCATTGCCGCGTCGAGCAGCGCCTGTTGCTCCGCGTCGTGCACCGTGGAGCTCCCGCTCGCGGGGCTCGGGCTCTCGGCCCGGGCGATGATGTCGACCTGTCGACCGTGCGCGATCTCCTCGATGCGCCGGCGCGCGAAGTAACGGGCGCCCATGTTGCCCGGCTCCTCCTGCGCCCACGTGACCGCGGCATTCGGATAGCGGGCGATCGCCGCAGCGATGTCGTCGCGCGGCCACGGGTAGAGCTGCTCGATGCGCACTATTGCGACCGGCGCGCCGTCGGCATCACGGCGGGCGATCAGCTCGTGGGCGAACTTGCCCGTGCAGAAGATCAGGCGCGCCGCGGCCGCCGGCGGTGAGGGATCGTCGAGCACGGGGGCGAAGCCGCCCGTCGTGAACGCGGCGACCGGCGACGCCGTGGCCGGCACGCGCAGGTACCGCTTGGGCGTCATGACGACGAGCGGCTTGCGGTCGGGATCGTGCACCTGGCGGCGCAGGACGTGGAAGTACTGCGCGGCCGTCGTGGGATACACGACCCGGATGTTGTCCTGCGCGCACAGGACCAGGAAGCGCTCGAGGCGGGCGGAGGAGTGCTCGGGGCCCTGCCCCTCGAAACCGTGGGGGAGCAGCATCGCCAGGCCGCTGCGCTGACCCCACTTGTCCTCGGCGGCGACGATGAACTGGTCGATGATCGTTTGCGCGCCGTTGGCGAAGTCGCCGAACTGCGCCTCCCAGCAGACGAGCGCGTCGTGATCGGCTACCGAGTAGCCGTACTCGAAGCCGACAGCCGCGAACTCGGACAGCACCGAGTCGTAGATCATGAACGGCGCCGCGTCGTCGCCGAGGTGCTCGAGCGGCGTGTACTCCTGCTCGGTGCGATGGTCGACGACCACGGAGTGGCGCTGCGAGAACGTGCCGCGGCGCGTGTCCTGTCCCGCCACCCGCACGGGTATCCCCTCGAGCAGCAACGATCCGAACGCGAGCGCTTCACCGAGCGCCCAGTCGACGTGGTCGTCGTCGAACTCGGTACGGCGGTGCGCGAGGATGCGCGCGAGCTTCGGGTGCGGCTCGAATCCCGGCGGGAAGGTGGTGAGCGCGTCGACGATCCGTTCCAGGCGGTCGCGCGCGACGCCCGTGTCGACGTGCGCCGGTGCGGGCTCGGGCTCGTCGCCGTGCACGGTTGCGGCGGGCCGTTCACTCGCCTGGGTCTCGTCGAACGCCTCTTCGAGGCGCGCGCGGAAGTCGGCGAGTGCCTGCTCGGCGTCCTCGAGCGTGAGGTCGCCGCGGTTCACCAACACTTCGGTGTACAGCTTGCGCACCGAACGGCGGTTGTGAATGATCTCGTACATGCGCGGCTGCGTGAACGCGGGCTCGTCGCTCTCGTTGTGCCCGTACCGGCGGTAGCACAGCATGTCGACGACGACGTCCTTGTGGAACGCGGTTCGGAAGGCGAACGCGAGGCGGATCACGCGCACCGCCGCTTCGGGATCGTCGCCGTTCACGTGGAACACGGGAGCCTGCACCGCCTTGGCGATGTCGGTGGCGTAGACCGTCGAACGGGCGAAGCCGGGAGGTGTGGTGAACCCCACTTGGTTGTTCACGACGATGTGGATGGTGCCGCCGACGTCGTAGCCGGGGAGCTCCGAGAGGTTCAGCGTCTCGGCGACGACGCCCTGGCCCGCGAACGCCGCGTCGCCGTGCACGAGGACGGGCAGGACGAGATCGTGCTGCGCGTCGCCCAGCCGGTCCTGCTTGGCCCGCGTCATCCCTTCGACCACGGGATCCACCGCTTCGAGATGGCTCGGGTTGGCCGCGAGCGTGATCTCGATCGTGGCGCCGGACGCCGAAGTGAACTTACCGGTCGCGCCGACGTGATACTTCACGTCGCCCGAACCCTGCGGGACGCTGGGGTCGAGCTCGCCCTCGAACTCGCGGAAGATCTGCTCGTACGACTTGCCGACGACGTTCGCGAGCACGTTGAGGCGGCCGCGATGGGCCATGCCCATGGCCACCTCGTGCACGCCCGCGTCGGCGGCCGCGTCGAGGAGGAACTCGAGCATGGGGATCAACGTCTCGGCACCTTCGAGGCTGAAGCGCTTCTGCCCGAGGAACTTCGTGTGCAAGAACCGCTCGAAAGCCTCGGCGCCGTTCAGGTCGGCGAGGATGCGCCGCTTGTCGGCGGCCGGCGGGTCGACGTGCACGCCCTCGACCTCGTGCTGGATCCACGCCTTCTGATCGGGCTCCTGGATGTGCATGTACTCGACGCCGATCGTGCGGGCGTAGGCGTCGCGCAGGATGCCGAGGATGTCGCGCAACTTCATCCGCGCATGCCTCGCGAGGCCGCCGGTGGGGAACTCGCGGTCGAGGTCCCAGATCGTCAGGCCCCAGTGGTTGGGGTCGAGCTCCTCGTGCGTCTTCGGTTCCTTCAGGCCGAGCGGGTCGAGGTTCGCGATGAGGTGGCCGCGCACGCGGTACATGTTGATGAGCTGTTGCACCGCGATGACCTTCTGCTCGGCCTCGATCGAGCCTTCGAGCGGCCGCCGGTCGGGCGACCACCGCGCGGGCTCGTACGGCACGCCGAAGCTCGCGAACAGGTCGTCGTAGAACTCGTCGCCGCCCAGCAGCAGGTCGTGAATCGTCGCGAGGAACTCGCCGCTCTCGGCGCCCTGGATGATGCGGTGGTCATAGGTGCTCGTGAGCGTGACGGTCTTGCTGACGCCGATCTCCGCGAGCGTCTGCGGGTCGGCGCCCTCGTACTCCGGCGGGTAGTTGATCGCGCCGACGCCGACGATCACGCCCTGACCCGGCATCAAGCGAGGCACCGAGTGCATGGTGCCGATCGTTCCCGGATTGGTGATCGAGACCGTCGTGCCCGCGAAGTCGTCGGGCGTCAGCTTGTTCGTGCGGGCCCGCCGGATGAGATCCTCGTACGCCGCGTGGAACGCGGCGAAGTCGAGCGCGTCGGCCTGCTTGATGTTGGGCACCAGCAGCGTGCGCGACCCGTCGGACTTCTGCAGGTCGATGGCGAGACCGAGGTTGACGTGCTCGTGCCGCACGACGCTCGGGCGGCCGTCGACGGTGCCGTAGCTCGAGTTCATGTTCGGCACGCGCGGCAGCGCGCGCACCACGGCGAAGCCGATGAGGTGCGTGAAGCTCACCTTGCCGCCCCGGGTGCGCGCGAGCTGGTTATTGAGGATCTGGCGGTTGACCTCGAGCAGCTTCGCGGGGACGGCGCGCACCGACGTGGCCGTCGGCACGCCGAGGCTCGCCTCCATGTTCTCGACGATGCGGGCCGACGCACCGCGCAACGGCTCGGGCGCCTCGCCCGCGAGCGTGACGGGCGCGC
>DATMUX010000066.1:0-13197 GCA_035563695.1 Acidimicrobiia bacterium | reverse complement strand
CCTTCGAGCCACAGCCAGATTCTGGCAGCTCGCTCAGACGCGTGCACGCACAGGGGGTAGGCCTCGGGCTCAGCGGATTCTGCTTGACCAGGCAATCGGCGACGGCCGTCACCGCACTGGGATACAGAAGGGAGGCCGCTACGACTCGTCGATGATTGCGATGAGATCGCCCTCTTGCACGGTCTGCTCGGGCGCGACGTGGAGCTCGCGCACGACGCCCGGCACCTCGGTGATGACGGGAATCTCCATCTTCATCGACTCGAGGATGCAGATCTCGTCGCCCTCGGCGACCATCTGCCCCTCCTCGACCACCACTTGCCACACGTTCGCGGTGATCTCCGCGCGGATCTCGGCCATGGGCCGGATCGTAACGACCGCGCGAGCTCGCGCCCCAATAACCGGGTGTCGACCGAGGGACGACCGCGGTCAGACGGGCAGGACACCGTGCTTGCGCCAGGGGCGGTCGACCTCCTTGTCGGCCGTGATGCGCAGCCCGCGGACGATCGCGGCCCGGGTGTCGGCCGGGTCGATCACGTCGTCGAGCTGCGCGTGCCCCGCGGCGATGTAGGGATCGATGTTCGCCCGGATCTGCTCGGCCAGCTCGAGCCGCTTGGCCGCACGTTCGTCGTCGTCCTCGATCGCCTCGAGGATCTTGCGGTGGATGATGTTCACCGCGCCGTCGGGCCCCATGACGGCGATCTCGGCCGTCGGCCACGCGACGATGTAATCGGCCTCGTACGCGAGGCCGTTCATCACGAAATAGCCCGCGCCGTAGCTCTTGCGCAGCACCACCGAGATCTTCGGCACCGTCGCCTCGCTCACCGCGAACAGCATCTTGGCGCCGTGGCGGATGATGCCCTGCTTCTCGACGGCGGAGCCGACGATGAAGCCCGGCACGTCGTGCAGGAACACGAGCGGGATGTTGAACGCGTCGCAGAGCCACACGAACCGGGCGGCCTTGTCGGCCGCGTTCACGTCGAGCGCCCCGCCGAGCACCATCGGCTGGTTCGCGACCACGCCGACGGGCCGGCCGTCGAAGCGGGCCAAACCTGTGAGCAGGTTCTTCGCCCATTCCGGCTTCATCCACAGCACGTCACCGTCGTCGACGATCGCGTGCACCACCTTGCGTATGTCGTACGCGCGGCGCGGCGCCGTCGGCACGATGCCGTAGAGCTCGTCGACGCGGCGATCGGCCGGATCGCCGCACAGGCGCGCCGGCGGCGGCTCGGCGTTGCTCTGCGGGAAGAACGAGAGGTACTTGCGGACGACGTCGAGGCACTCACGGTCGTCGGCGACCTCGAGGTCGGCCACGCCGGACACCTTCGTGTGCACGGCGGAGCCGCCCATCTCCTCCTCGGTGACGTCCTCGCCGACCGCGGCCTTCACGAGATGGCGCCCGCCGAGCGCCATCGACGACGTGCCCTTCACCATCGGCACGAAGTCGGCGAGCGCGGGAATGTATGCCGTACCCGCGGCGCAGTGGCCGAGCATCGCCGCGACCATCGGCACCACGCCGCTCATCGCGACCTGCTCGCGGAACAACGCACCCGCCCCCGCGAAGGTCGAGCCGCTCGTGGACTGGATGCGGGCACCGGCCGAATCGAGCAGCCACACGAACGGGATCCGCTGGCGCACCGCGTGGGCCCGCATCCGTGAGATCTTGTTCTCCCCCACCGCGCCCATCGAGCCCGCCATCACCGTGAAGTCGTAGGCCGCGATCGCGACGGGACGGCCGTCGATCTCGCCGATGCCGGTCACCGCGCCGTCGGCCGCGAGGTGGCGGTCGCCGAGCCCCGCATCCATGTGGTCGGCGAGCAGTCCGTACTCGACCCAGGTGCCCGGATCGAGGAGCAGTTCGAGCCGCTCGCGCACGGTGAGCTTGCCGAGCGAGTGCTGCCGCTCGACGAGCTGCTCGCCGCCCATCTCGAGCGCGCGGGCCTTGCGCTGCGCGAGATCACCGACGAGCGGGCCCCACTCGTGCACATCGCCACCCTCGCGTGAGATCAGTTTCCCGGTCATCGGCCCTTCCAGTTCGGCGCGCGCTTCTCGGCGAACGCGGCGACGCCCTCGGCCGCGTCCTCGGTCTGCGACGTGATCGTCAACATGCCCTGGAGGTACGACAGCGCGGCGTCGGCGTCCATCTCGAGGACACGGTAGAACGCGTCGCGCCCCCACCGCATGATGAGAGGACTCTTCGACGCGAGGTCCGCGGCGAGCGTATCGACCGTCGCGTCGAGCTCGGCGACGGGAACGACGCGCTGCACGAAGCCGATCCGCGCGCCCTCTTCGGCCGACACCCTGCGGCCGGTCATCATCAGGTCGAGCGCGGTCTTGGGCGGCATCGAACGCAGGAGCGGCACCGTGATCATGTAGGGCCAGAGACCGACGTTGATCTCGGGCGTCCCGAACACCGCGTCGTCGGCCGCCACGACGAGGTCGCACGCGCACGCGAGCCCGAACCCGCCCGCCAGCGCATAGCCGCGCACCCGCGCGATCAGCGGCTTGCCGACGCGCCACATGTCGCGGAACAGATCGGCGAGCAGGCCTCGACCCTCGTGCGCCTCGGCGCCGCTCGACGCGACACCTCCCCCGCCGAGATCGGCGCCCGCGCAGAATGCCTTGTCGCCCGCGCCCGTCAACACGACGACGCGCACGGCGGCATCGGCACGCGCGCGCGACATCGCGTCGCGCAGCCCGTCCATCACCCCGAACGACATCGCGTTGCGGCGATCGGGCCGGTTGATCGTCACGCGCGCCAAACCGTCGGCCGCGTCGTACAACACCTCATCTGTCATGGATCAAGGATCGTATTCGCCTACGATTTCGCACGTGCTGGTGCTCGCGGTCGCGGTGGGGGTGGCGCTGCTGCTCCCGCTGATCACCCGGGGCTCGTACTCCCGCCTGCTCGCCGTCGAGTGGCATTGGAGCGGGCTGCTGTTCTGCGGGCTGGGAATCCAGATCTTCCTCGAGTTCTACTCGCTCCCCCGGGCCCGCTGGCACGACGTCGGTTTCGGCCTGCTCGTCGCGTCGTACGTGCTGATCCTGGCGTTCGTCGCGCGCAACTACGTGCTGCGGGGCATGGGAGTCGTGTTCGTCGGGATCGCGTGCAACGCGCTCGTCATCGTCCTGAACCAGGGCATGCCGGTGAGGATCCCGGCGGACTGGCAGCGCGAGTCGTGGGCCCAGGCGGCCGTCAAGCACCATCCCCAACAGCCCGACGACCGCCTCCGGGTCATGACCGACATCATCGTCGTGCGCGAACCCTTCGACGCGGTGCTGAGCTTCGGCGACCTCATCCTCGCGGTCGGGCTCTGCGACGTGGCCTTCCACGCCAGCCGCCGGCCCAAGCCCCGCCGGGCCCGGGCGCTGTCCGCCGGAGACGGCGGCGGCGCCGCCGAGCCGGAACCGGAGCCCGTCCCCCTTTCTCCTGCGCAAGATGAGCCGAATTTACCTCTTGCCCCAATTGCTCGGAAGTGATCCAATAATTGCAAACGGGCGGGTCGGTGAGTGGGGGCTCGTCACCACGGCGGTGTTTCGGCTCGGGCAGAGCGACCAGCAGCTCACCCGGCGCCGGGTGGACGTGCGCGGCCGCCCCGCCCTTCGATGTCGCGGCCGGATTGCGACGCGACGACCGCGTCCTGAGCGTCACTTCCGCGCGCGCGACGACGCGACCGCGTAATCTCGGCGCGCGGTGCAACCCATCGCGGAAGATTCGGGCGTGAACGAAGTCGACCTGGCCGAAGTCGAACGGGAGATCTGTCGTCTCCCAGACGTGTCGATTGCCCGGCTCGTGACCGACTCCACCGGTCGCATCTCCGAGGTCCACATCGTCGCGAACCCCGGCAAGCATCCGAAGCAGATCGTGCGCGACGTGCAATCGATCGCGCTCGCGTCGTTCGGGCTCGAGCTCGATCGGCGCGTGATCTCCGTGGTGCAGCTGGGCACGAGCGTGCTCGACGAGCACGCCGGCGTCGAGGCGCGCTCGTCGATCGCGGCGATCACGGCCGAAGCGAACGGCCTGCGTTCGTTGGTACGCGTGACCCTCGTCCGCGACGACGAAGAGGCCGTCGGCTTCGCCGAAGGCTCGATCGCGACGACGGCCCGGCACCGGCTGGTCGCCACCGCGACCGTCGACGCGTTGCGCCAGCTCGAACCGGCGGCCGAGAGCATCGACATCGATCACGCGCAGATCGTGCGGATCGGCGCGCACGACGTCGCCGTCGTCACCGTCGTGTTCGTCTCGCCTCCGTCGGAGCAGCTCGTCTCCGGTTCGGCGATCGTGCGGCCGCAGCAGGAAGCCGACGCGGTTGCCCGGGCCGTGCTCGATGCGACGAATCGCCGCCTCGCTTACGTGCACGTGTCGTAGGTCGCATAACGTCTGCGCATGGCGCCGCAGGCGGTCACGGTGTCGTTCCGGCTGGGCGGCGACGACGGCGTCTCGGTCGAGGCCCGCAAGTGGTCGGCGGCGCTCCGGGCGCTCGGCTTCGACACGCGGCGGATCGCGGGCGAGATCCAGGACGCAGGTGAGGGCGACGACGTCGTGGTGCCGGGGCTCGCCATCGACGCGACCCAGCCGCCGCGCGCACGCGAGCTCGAGGATGCGTTCCACGGCGCCGATCTGCTGATCGTCGACAATCTCTGTTCCCTCCCGCTCAACGTCGACGCGGCGCGCGCAGTCGCGCGGGTCGCTGCGGCCTTCCGGGGAAGAGTGTGCTTCCGGCATCACGATCTTGCCGGGCAGCGCCGTCGTTTCGCGTACCTCGCGGACGAGTTCCCGCCACGTGTCGAGGGCGCGCTCCACGCGACCGTGAATCTCCGCAGCCGTCGCGAGCTCGAAGCGCGCGGCTTCACCGGAGCGGTCACCGTGCACAACTACTTCGATCTCGCGCCGTCTCCCGGCGACCGCGCCGCGACCCGCCGCTCGTTCGGCTTCGCCGACGGCGACTTCGTCGTCTTCCAGCCCGCACGTGCGATCGAGCGCAAGAACGTGCCCGGCGGCATCCGGTTCGCGCAGCGGCTCGGACCGCTGCTCCCCGACGCCTCGTTGCGGTACTGGCTCTCGGGACCGGCCGAGGACGGCTACGCCCCGACGCTGCAGCGCATCCTGGAGCGGGCGCCGTTCGAGGTCACCCTGGGCCGCGCGCCCGCGGCGGCCGACGCGTACGCAGCCTGCGACCTCGTGGTGTTCCCGTCGACGTGGGAGGGCTTCGGGAATCCGGTCATCGAGTCGATCGCGTACCGGCGGCCGTGCGCGGCGCACCCGTATCCCGTCCTCGCCGAGATCCTCGCCGCGGGCGTGCGCGTCTTCTCCACCGAACGTCCCGAATCCGTGGCGCACTTCCTCGCCGAGAACGCCGAGGTGCAGGAGCAGTATTACGACGTGAACGTGCACCGGGCGCGCATCTCGTTCTCGATCGACCAGCTCCCGCACGCCGTCGACGAGGCCTTCCGCAACCACGGCTGGACGGCGTGGTGAACGACGACCCGGTGCTGGCCCGGCGCGCGCGCATCGCCCGGTGGGCGGCGTTGGGCAAGCGGATCGGTTACCTCGCCCTCGGCGTCGCCATCGTCGCGTTCTTCGTCGGAGTGGCAACCGGCTTCCCGCAGTGGACGGTGACCGTGTCGATCGCGGGCCTCGTGACCGCGTGCGTGGTGCTCCCGGTACCGATCGTCGTCGGGTACGGCGTCCGGGCCGCGGCACGCGAGGATCGTGAGCGCGGCCACGGCTAACCCGACCGGCACGGCGGCGGCGCCCGCGGGCATAGCCTGGCGCCGACCGTTCGACGATCGGAGCGACCGCCATGCCCCAAGCTGCTGTATGTCCCGGTATCGACGCGCCCCTCGAAGTGGTCGACGTCGACCTCGAAGGGCCGAAGGCCGGTGAAGTTCGGGTGCGCATGGGTGCGTCGGGCGTGTGCCACTCCGACCTGTCGGTCGTGAACGGCACCCTGTTGTCCCCGTTGCCGGCGGTGCTCGGGCACGAGGGCGCGGGCGTCGTCGAGGCCGTCGGCGAGGGCGTGACGCGCGTCGCGCCCGGCGACCATGTGGTCCTCTCGTTCGTCCCCCAGTGCGGCGTCTGCTACATGTGCACGCACGACACACCCGAGATGTGCGAGACCGGCTTCCTCGCGATGGCGATGGGCGCGCAGCTCGACATGACGCCGCGGTTCTCACGGGACGGGAACGCGCTGCATCAGATGTCGGCGCTCGGGACGTTCAGCGAGGAGCTCGTCTGCCCCGAGATGAGCACCGTGAAGATCGATGCCGACGTGCCGCTCACGCGCGCCGCGCTGATCGGATGCGGCGTGCTCACCGGTTTCGGCGCGGCGGCGAATACGGCCGACATCGCGCGCGGCGACACCGTGGCGGTGATCGGGTGCGGGGGCGTCGGGCTGAACGTGATCCAGGGCGCGAAGTGGAAGGGCGCCGAGCGCATCATCGCCGTCGACCGCTTCGACTCGAAGCTCGACATGGCCAAGCAGTTCGGCGCGACCGATCTGGTGAACGCGAGCAACGGTGATCCGGTCGCGCAGGTGCAGGAGCTCACGTCCGGCCGGGGCGTCGACGTGTCGTTCGAGGTCATCGGCTTGAAGGACACCGTGCAGCAGGCGTTCGCGATGGCCCGGCGCGGCGGCCAGGCAATCATCGTCGGTGTGCCGAAGATGGAACAGATCATGGAGATCCCGATCGCCATGGAGCTGCTCGTCAACGAGAAGCAGGTGCGGGGGTCGTGGTACGGATCGTCCGACGTGCGCCGCGACGTGCCCAACCTGATCGGGCTGTACAAGGACGGCACGCTCAAGCTCGACGAGCTCGTCTCGCGCACGATCGGGCTCGACGGGATCAACGACGCGTTCCGGGCGATGGAGGCGGGCGAGGTCGCTCGATCGGTGGTCGATTTCCACCTCTAACTAAACTTGCAGGGCAGAACCCCTATCAGGCCGTGTGTCACGCACGTTCGACGTTGCCGGTGACGCGGCGGAGGAGTTGACGCGATGCGTTACCGCAGGTTCGGCACGAGCGATCTCGTCGTCTCCGACGTGGGCTTCGGCACATGGACGTTGGTCACCGACTGGTGGGGCCGGACCGACGACCCCCACGACATGATCAAGGCCGCGCTCGACGAGGGCGTCAACTTCATCGACACCGCGCCGGTATACGGCGGCGAGGGTGCGGGCGAGACGATTCTGCGCGACTATCTCGCCGAGCGCGACGATCTCGTGCTCACCACGAAGATCGGCTACGACGTCTCCGACGGTCCGCGCTTCGGCCAACGCGAACGGCCGCACGACTGGCGCCCGGAGTCGGTGCGCCGCCAGGTCGACGAGTCGCTGCGCCGCCTCGGCACCGATCGCATCGACCTGCTGCAGCTGCACAACCCGCGCATCGAGCCGATCGTCGACGATGCGCTCTGGGAGACGCTCGTCGCGTTGCGCGCCGAGGGCAAGGTGCGTGAGCTCGGCGTCGCGCTCGGGCCGGCCATCGGCTGGGTCGACGAGGGCAACCGGTCGATCGCCGAACGCCCGATCGTCGCACTGCAGACGGTGTTCAACATCATCGAGCAGGAACCCGGTCTCACGTTCGCGCGCCAGCCGCGCGTCGAAGCGGGCGAGGTGGGCCTGATCGCGCGCGTGCCGCACGCGTCCGACACGCTCTCGGGCAAGATCACGCCCGATACGGTGTTCCCCAAGGGCGACCACCGGGCGCACCGCAATCGCGACAACATGCTCGATAACTTCGAGAAGGCCGAGACCCTCGCGTTCCTCTGGGCTCCCGAGGCGGGCCGCACGATGGGCCAGGCCGCGGTCGCGGGGATCCTGGCGAACCCCGCGTTCACGTGTGTGCTGCCGACGGTGCTCTCGGTCGACGACGTGCGGGAGTACGCGCGCGCGTCCGAGACCCCGCTCACCGACACCGAAGCGCGCGACGTCGACGCCTTGTTCGGCCGGAATTTCGACCACGCCGATCGTTTCGTGATGCCGTTGAAATCGTCGGTCTGACGACCGGCGCACCCGCAAAATCGTCCGGCTGACCGAGGGCGTCTAGTCTCGGCTTCCCATGCGGATGCCGGCCGACCAGCGACGACGCCAGCTCTTCGAGGTGGCGCGCGCCCGCTTCTCGGAGCAGGGTTTCCACGCGACCTCGATGGACGAGATCGCCGAGGCCGCGGGCGTGACCAAGCCGGTGCTCTATCAGCACTTCCCGAGCAAGCGGGCCCTGTACGTCGAGCTGCTCGAGGAGACGGGACGCGAGCTCCTCACGACGCTCGCCGACGCGACCGGTCGCGCCGGTACGGGCCGCCAGCGCGTCGAGCTCGGCTTCCGCGCGTATTTCGAGTTCGCGGTCGGGAACCGCCAGGCGTTTCGCCTGCTGCTCATCACGTCGATGCGGGCCGATCCGGAGTTCGCGCGCATCGTCGAGGAGATCATCGATGCCGCGGCCGAGACCATCTCGACGCTCATCGAGATCCCGGCGTCCGACCGTCAGCGCCGCATCCTCGCGAACGCGCTGGTGGGGATGGCGGAGTCGGTCGGCCGGCGCGCACTGCAGGATCCGGAACATTCGATCGACCCCGAGCAGCTCGCCGAGTGGATCTCGGAGCTCGCGTGGTTCGGCCTGCGCGGCGTTCGCTCCGACACCGTCGTCGGATCCGGAGGCCCGGGCGACTGACCGGCCTAGAGCTTGCGCAGGCGCACCCGGCGCACCGCGTGGTCTCCGCCTTTCTCCAAGATGAGGTGCGCCCGGCCACGCGTCGGCGCGATGTTCTCCCGCAGGTTGACGAGGTTGACCTGGGCCCAGATCGAGCGGGCGAAGTCGGCCGTCGCGTCCTCGGCGTACTGCGTGAGGAAGTTGAAATACGAGCGCGGATCGTGCAGCGACGTCTCGCGCAGGAGCAATAGTCGATCCACGTACCAGCGCTCGAGGTCGTCTTCCGACGCGTCGACGTAGATCGAGAAGTCGAAGAAGTCCGACACGACGACGCTCGGCTCGGCGCGGCCCCGGCGGCTCGGCGTCTGCAACACGTTCACGCCCTCGACGATCACGATGTCGGGCGAACGCAAGACGATCTGTTCGTCGGAGACGATGTCGTACGTGAGGTGCGAGTAGCGCGGCGCGCGCACCTCGGGCGCACCGGCCTTCAGCTCCGTGAGGAACCGCATCAGCGCGCGGACGTCGTAGCTCTCGGGAAAGCCCTTGCGCGCCATGAGACCCCGCGCCTCGAGCGTCGCGTTCGGGAACAGGAAACCGTCGGTGGTGACGAGATCAACGCGCGGATGGTCGGGCCAGCGGCCGAGCAGCGCCTGGAGGATGCGCGCGATCGTGCTCTTGCCCACGGCCACGCTCCCCGCGACACCGACGACGAACGGAGTTCCCGCGTGCAGGTGCCCAAGGAAGGTCTCGGTGACGGCGCGCAGCTCGCGGGTCGCGGCAACGCGAAGGTTCAACAGCCGCGACAGCGGCAGATACACGTCTTCGACCTCGCGGATCGGCATGGGCTCGCCGAGGCCGCGCAAGTCGGCGAGGTCGTGCTCGGTCAGCGACAGCGGCGTCGACGCGCGCAGACTGCTCCATTCGTCGCGCCGGAAGTCGACGTACGGATCGAGCTCGGCATCCGTGACGGGTTCCACGATCGGGCTGCGCGCGGGCGCGGGCCTGCCCCTGGCGCTCACAACACCCCGACGGGACACGAAACACCGGTGCCCCCGATCCCGCAGTAGCCGTGAGGATTCTTCGCGAGATACTGCTGGTGATAGTCCTCGGCGTAGAAGAAATCGCCCGCGGGCGCGATCTCGGTCGTGATATCGCCGTATCCGGCGGACAGCAACCGATCGGCGTACGCGGCACGTGATGCCTCGACGGCGCGCGCCTGCGCGTCGTCGAACGTGTACACCGCCGATCGGTACTGCGTCCCGACGTCGTTGCCCTGGCGCATGCCCTGCGTCGGATCGTGGTTCTCCCAGAACACGCGCAGCAGGTTCTCGTACGACGTCACCTTCGGATCGAACACCACGAGCACGGCTTCGGTGTGACCCGTCCGCCCCGAGCACACCTCTTCGTACGTCGGGTTCGGCGTGATGCCGCCGGCGTACCCGACCGCGGTCGTGAACACGCCTTCGGCCTCCCAGAACTTGCGCTCGGCTCCCCAGAAGCAGCCCATGCCGAACACAGCGCGTTCGAGACCGTCGGGGAACGGCGGCTCGAGCGGAGTACCGAGCACGAAGTGCCGGGCGGGGACGGAGAACGGTCGCGCCGCCCGCCCGGGTAGCGCTTCATCGGCGGTCGGCAGCTGGGACTTGTCGCGGCGGAGGAACATGGGACGCATCCTCTCCTCGGCGTCGGTTTCGGGAAGACTGCCTACGCTAACCGTCGACCGCCGCCGAAGGTTCCCGGGAATGCACGTTCCCATCGAGCTCCGCCGCAGCCCGCCCGAGGAGACCCTGGCGTGGGTCGCCTCGCGTTTCGGGGCGGATGCACGCCTCGGCCGCGTCCGGCGGCTGCGCAACGCATGGGCGTCGGCCGTGCACGCGATCGACGTCGTCGACGCCGGCCGGGTGCACCGGGTCGTGCTGCGGCGCTGGGCCCGCACCGACCTCGCGATCGACGACGGCGTCGTCGAGAACGAAGCGGCCGCGCTGGCGATGCTCGCTTCGCTCGACTCCGTCGCGGTACCGCGGCTCGTCGCCGCCGACCCCGCGGGCGCGCACACCGACGTGCCCGCGCTGTTGATGACGCGCCTCGACGGTACCGACGTGCTCGACCCGCCCGACGTCGACGCCTGGGTCGAGGGCCTGGTCGCGGCGCTGCGGGCCGTGCACTCCGTGGCCCTGCGGGAGCGAACGCTGCCGGGCTACCGCCCGTGGCGTGTGCAGTTCGCCGCGCCCCCAGAGTGGTCGAACCGGCCCGCGGCGTGGCACCGGGCCCTGGAGATCGCGCACGAGCCGCCGCCGGACGTTGCCACCGTGCTCTGCCACCGCGACTTCTGGCCCGGCAACGTGTTGTGGCGCGGCGGGCGCGTCACGGGCATCGTCGATTGGACGCACGCGTGTCGCGGCCCCGCCGCCGTCGACGTCGCACACTGCCGTATGAACCTCGCGCTGCTGTTCGGTATCGACGTCGCCGACGAATTCGCCGGCCGGTACGGCCCGGTCGCCGAGCTCGCGACCTTCGACCTGCTCGACGCGCTCAGCTGGGCACTCGAGCCCGCCGACGTGTGGCGCTGGCACGACGCGGGCCGGACCGACCTGACGTACGACGTGCTGACCACGCGCATGGACGAGTTCGTCGCGGCGGCTGCCGGTCGGCTCTGATATCAGCGGCGGCGGGCGGCACGCGGCCCCGCGGCGCGTGCGAGTTCGACGAACGCGCGCGCCGCCGGTGTCAGAGGACGCGCGCGGTGCAGCAGGCCGATCGTGCGGGTCAGCGCCGGCACCAGGCGCGCGATCACCGCACCTTGCTCGCCGAGACGATCGGCCAGGGCGCGCGGGAGGAACGACGTGCCCGCGCCACCGAGCACGAGCGGACCGATGGCCTCCCGCTGCGAGGTCTCGACGGCGATCGTGGGGACGATCGTCGCGGCCGCGAGCGCGCGGTCGAGCAGATCGCGCGTCGACGTGCCCGGCGGCGTCGCGATCAGCGGGACGCCGGCGAGACGCGCGACGGGGAGCCGGTCGGGCGCGGGCAGGCGCGTGCCCGGGGGGCACACTGCGACGATCTCCTGACGCCCGAGCGCAATCGCGACCAGATCGTCGCGGCGCGCCGGGAGGTCGGCGAGGCCGATCTCCGCCCGCCCGTCGGCGACCTGGTCCTCGACCGCGCCCGCGCTCTCCGGTTCGGCGATGTGCACGACCACCCCGGGGTGGGCCACGCGGAACTGCCCGACCAAGCCCGCGAGCGGGTCGACGGCCAGCGTCGGCAGCGCCACGACGTCGAGCGTGCCGGTGTCGAGCCCCCGCACGGCACCCACCGCGTCGAGGAGCACGGCCCGCTCGCGCAGCAACCGCCGGGCCGGCCCCTCGAATTCCCGGCCGGCCGCCGTGAGCTGCACGGACCGGCCGACCCGGTCGAACAGCCGCACGCCCAGCTCGGCCTCGAGCCGCCGGATGCCCTCGGACAGGGAGGGCTGGGCGACGCCGACCGCCGCGGCCGCCGCGGTGAAGCTCCCCGCGTCGACGACCGCGAGCACGTATTCGATCTGCCGTAGCTCCATCGCCGCCGCCTCCGGCCCTTGGCTGGGCGCCATCGCTCCTTCAATAGGTTTTCTCTATGAGTATAGAAGTCCCCACTGGCTTGATCGATGAGTGTCGATGCCGTTGTATGGAGTGGTGAACGCCCACCTGCTGCTCGCCACCGTGCTCATCGGCGCGGGGATCGGCCTGATCTCGGGCGCGTTCGGCAAGGGCGGGTCCGCGGTCTCGACACCACTGCTGCACCTCGCCGGTGTCCCCGCCATGATCGCGGTCGCGTCGCCGCTGCCCGCGACGATCCCGTCGACGCTGTTGGCCGGTCGCAGCTATGCCCGCGCCGGGCACGTCGACGGCCGCGTCGTGCGGATCGGGCTCGCGGTCGGGCTGCCCGCCACCGCGATCGGTGCGGTGCTCACCCGGTGGATCCCGGGCGGGTCCCTCGTGCTCGCGACCGACGCGCTCGTCCTCGCGCTGGGCCTGCGGGTGCTGCTCAAGGAGCACGCGGCCGACGACGCCGGCGCCTCGCGCGCGGTTCCGCTCGCGATCACCGCCGCGGTCGTCGCGACCGTGGGACTCGTGTCGGGACTGCTCGGCAACAGCGGCGGCTTCCTCCTCGCGCCGCTGTTCATGAGCGTGTTGCACATGCCGGTGCGCCGGGCGCTGGGAACGTCGCTCGCGTTGTCGGCCGTGCTCGCCGTCCCGGGGACGCTCGTGCACGCCTGGCTCGGGCACATCGACTGGTCACTCACGCTCGCCTTCGGCCTCGCGTCGATCCCCCTCGCGAGCGTCGGCGCGGCGATCGCGTTGCGCATGCGTGAGCGGCGGCTGACGCTGGCGTTCGGTGCGGGCCTGACCGCACTCGCCACCGGGCTGCTCGTCTTCGCCCACTGACCCCACCGGCCCCGGCCGGCCGCCGGGTAGCATGTTCGTGGCGCGCCGGGAAGTCTGGTCGGCATCCGATTCGACCCGTCCCGAGGTGGACCGTGGCCCAGGACCGCCGATCCGAACACCG
>DATMUX010000065.1:0-3265 GCA_035563695.1 Acidimicrobiia bacterium | reverse complement strand
CCGCGCGCACTCCCGGTGCTGTTCGACCAGAGCTGACTGCGGCGGGCGCCCGAACCGGCGCGTGCGTTGTCAGGTCCCGTACTCGCGCACGCCGGGCGGCAACAGCTTCCGGAAGCGCTCGAGGACCTCGCCGGGCTGGGCGTGCCGTCCCTCGGCGGCCTTCGAGTAGATGAGCTCGCCGTCGACCTCGACGTCGAACACGCCCTTGCTACCCGTGACGAGCTTCAGCTCCTCGATCACGTGCTGATAGTGGAACAGCAGATCCTTCGTCGCGCTCACGGCGCGCTCTGAATAGTTTCAGGGAACGCAGTACGTGATGCTGATGGAGTACCGGTGGTCGCTCATGGCCGCGACGATAGTCAGTAGCCGTCCTGGCCGAACATCATCATCCACTGCTCGCGGGTGCGCGGCCGGAACACGTAGTTGTCGCGGCGTACGTTCCCGAGCGGCGCCGAGGGCGCGGGCGAGTACAGGTGGCCCGGATACAGGACCGCGTCGTCGGGCACGACCGCGAGCTTCTGCGTCAGGCTCTCGTACAAGGCTTCCGGATCGCCACCAGGCAGGTCGGTGCGGCCGCAGCCGTCGAGGAACAGCGTGTCGCCGCTCACGAGCCGGCCGTCGACGAAGAAGCACTGCGAGCCGGGTGTGTGCCCCGGCGTGTGGATCAACGTGATCGACACGGCCCCGACCTCGACGACGTCACCCGAACGATGCTCGACGAGGTCGGAGTCGGAACAGCCGGTAACGCGCTTCACGCCCCACGCCTCGTCGGCCTGCACGTGCAGCTTGGCGTCGACGCCCGGGAGTGTGAGCAGCTCGGCGACGCCGTCGATCGTCCAGCCGCCGAGACTGCCGCCGACGTGATCGGGGTGGTAATGGGTTACGAGCACTCCGCCGAGGCGTAGACCGTCGGCGCCGAGGAGCTCGACGAGCTCGGCCGGTCCGTACGCGGGGTCGACCGCGACGGCTTCGCCCGTGTCGCGGTCGCCGATCAGGTAGACGAAGTTGACCATCTGCTGCGCGATCGGGTCGTCGCGCGCGAAGTCGCGCCCGGCGAGCAGCTGCCGGAAGTAGAGTCGATCCTCGGTCATCGGACCCATCTTCCCCGTCCGGCACGTGCGTGCGCCATCCAGCGGCGCATATCGAGGGGAGATGGCACATGAACTCGATCGAGGTCTCGGTGCTCGCGCGGGCCGAGCAGCAGTACGGCGTGGTCACGCGGGAGCACGTGCTCGCGTGCGGCTTCAGCGTCCCGCAGCTCGACCGCCGCGTGGGTTCGAGGCGGTTGCTTCCCGTATTTCCGGGCGTATACCGCGTCGCGGGTGCACCCGTGACCGACCGGCAGCGGGCGCTCGCGGCGTGCCTGTGGCTCGGCCCCACCGCCGTCGTCTCGCACCTCTCGGCGGCGACGCTGCTCCGGCTCGACGGGTGCGCGACCACTGAGCTCGTCCTCAGCGTGCCGCGCTCCGTGCGCCGGCGTGTGACCGCGCCCGGGCTCGTCGTGCACCGGGTGGCGCCACTCGCGCGCGTCGATCGCGTGCGGGCCGACGGCATTCCGTGCACCTCGGCCACACGCACGATCGTCGACTGCGCGGCCGTGCTCGACGACGAGGCGCTCGAGGTCGCGTTCGAGGCCGCGCGCCGTATGGGGCTCACGTCGGCCCGCGCGCTCGAAGCTCGCGCCGAGGCGCTCTGCGGATCCGGACGGCCCGGATCGGCATCCGTGCGCGCGCTGCTCGCCCGTCAACAACCGGGCGAGCACCCGTTGCACTATCGCCTCGAGGTCAAGACCGCGCGGCTCCTGAGGACCAGTGGCTTGCCTCGGCCGGAGCGCCAGGTCCCGGCCGGGCGCTATCGCATCGACTTCGGGTTCGTCGCCGAGCGCGTGGGCATCGAGTGCGAGGGTTACGAGTACCACGGCTCACGGCTGGCGTGGAAGCGCGACAAGCGTCGCAGCGCGTGGCTCGAGTCGCGAGGCTGGCGCCTCGTGTTCGTCACATGGGAGGACGTGACGGAGCGCCCCAACGAGACTCTCGATCGCATCGCTCTCGCCCTGGGCGCGCGGGCCGCCTGACGTTCTTGCGCCATCTGACGTCGGATAGCGAGGTCAGATGGCGCATGAACCGGACGATCGGGTCATCTGTAGTCGAACGCCACCTTGATCGCGCCGGTGCGATCCTGGCGCGCGAGCGTAGTGAAGGCCTCGCGCCACTGGTCGAGGCGGAAGGTGTGCGTGAGCATCGGCGAGATGTCGACGCGGCCCGCGCGCACCATGTCGAGGTAGTGCTCGATCGCGTGCTTGCGCACACCGTCGACCTCTTCGATGCCGAACGCGTTCGACCCGACGATGCGGATCTCGTTGAAGTACCACGGCGACCATTCGAACCGCCCGGGCGCGTTCACGCCCGTCACCGAGATCCAACCGCGCGGCTTCATCACGCGCAGCGCCTGCTCGAGGGTCGACGGCGCGCCGATCGTGTCGTAGACGTTGTCGACGAAGCCGGGATGCGCGATCGGCAGGCCGTCCCACGGCTTGCGCAGCACTCCACCCGACCATGCGGCGAGTGCCTCGACGATCGCGAGCGGCTCCTGGTCCGACGGCACCACGTGATGCGCGCCGAGCTGCTTCACGAGCGCCTGCTGCGCGGCGGTGCGCGCCACGACGCAGATCTCGACCGACGGGTGCAGCGCGCGCAGCACGGCCACCGCGCTCGCACCGAGCGCGCCTGCGCCCCACACCACGACCTTGCCGCCGGTCGGCGGGGGAGTACGGGTGACGGAGTGCAGCGCGACGGCGAACGGGTCGGCGAGCACCGCGACCTCGTCGCTCACGTCGTCGGGCACCGCGATCGCCATCGAGGCGTGCGCGGGCACGAGCTCGCCGAACCCGCCGGTCGCATCGGCGGAGTTGCCGACGTGGATACCGGGCGCGAGCCGGCCGTCGAGGAAGTTCCAGCACAGCTCGTAGTCGCCTGCTTCACACGCAGGACACACCGGCGAGATGCCGCGCGGCGCGCACGAGAGCCAGCACTGCAACAGGACCCGTTGACCGGCCTCGAGACCGCGCGCCTGCGCATCGGGGCCGACCTCGGTCAGCGTGCCGACCACCTCGTGGCCGAGCACTTGCGGGAACGAGATGAACGCGGTCATCCCCGCGTCGGGCCAGTCGCCGCCGGTGTCCATGAACACCTGCTTCGTGTCGGAACCGCAGATCCCGCACAAGCGGGTGCGCATCACGACCCAATCGGGACCGATCGGCTCCGGG
>DATMUX010000064.1:0-12129 GCA_035563695.1 Acidimicrobiia bacterium | reverse complement strand
GACGCCGTCCTTCGTGAAGGTCCGGTCGGGCGACGACGGGTTGCAGCCGTTCAGGAGGTTGAACACCTCGCCCGGGCCGGTCGCGTGATCGGGCGTTCCCCGCGTCGTGGCGCTGTGGTCCCCCGGATACAAGTGGATGGTGCAGCTCCCACCGGTGAGGCCGCCGATGATGAGCTTGACGTCGGCGCCGGGGCCGAGGTTCTGTTTGTCGAGTGACTGGTCCTTGAACGCGGCCGCGCCCGTCAGGCCCTTGGTGTTGTAGAGCTTGTAGGCGATCTCGAACTTCAGCTCGGTGACCGCGCCGATCGTGGTGTTCGCCAGTTGCGGGATCGGGGTCTGCAGCTGGTCCGATGTCAGGGTCGACTGGACGTTCCCCGCGCCCACCGCGGTCGATCCGAACTGCTCGTCGATCCGGCTCGTGTTCTCGGGATGCGTGGTCCAGTCGCTCGACGTGGCTCCGGAGCTCTTCTCCGGGTACATCACCTTGGTGGGTTGCGGGCAGTCCACGACCGTTCCGCTCGCGAGGTACGTGTCGCAGGTGTTCCATTTGAGCGGCGAGGGCGAGTCGGGTGGGAGGCCGCCGACCACTTCGTCGACGGTGCAGAGGGTGTTCGTCGGGAGCGGCCAGCAGCCGGCGGCGTTGTTCCACGCCGTGCTGACGCCCTTGTTGTTGTCGGACTGGGTGTACCAGTTGGTCGTGTTCGTATCGAGGAAGTCGAAGTAATAGACGCCGGGCCGGAACCAGAAGAACGTGTCGGCGCACAATGCGCTGCCGAACAAGTTGTTCAACGCGCTCGCGGAGTCGTACCAGGCTCCGAAGACGTCGTAGCTCGTGCCGTTGATCGTGCGCGTGCCGATCTTCGCGGCGGGCATCACCGCGAACCCGGCGTTGCCGTTGCGGCAGATGGTGTTCGGGTCGAGGGGGAGTGTCGGGCCGGGATGGTTCGTCCAGTTGTCCACCCGCGGCACCGAGGAGAGATCGATCGGTTCGTGCGCGTAGTCCGGGTCGGACACGAGCCCGCCGCTTGTCGGGTTCTGCCACTTCGTCGGATCGGAACCGCCGGCGCACAGGCGCCGCGCCGCGTCGCTCGCACCCGTCTTCGGGTCGTGACCGGCGAAGATCTGCGAGGCATCGAGGGTCGTCCCGGCTCCGCTGCCGCAGCCTCGTCGCGCCCACACGGTCCCGTCGACGGTGAGCGATCGGAGCGAGTTCGCGGGGTTGATGACGATGGAGGAGTTCGACGCGACGAGCGGTGGCGTCCGGTCGACGCGACCGGTCTCGGCGACGTAGAGGCCCCCGCCGTTCGTGCTGGTGTCGCTCACACCCCGCCCGACGAACAGCCCGGTTTCGCATCGGTCCGAGCTGCCGCCGGCTTGGAAGTCGTGGTAGTCGTCGCAGAACGGCGCGTTGTAGGAGGCGGGCGTCGCGCTCGTGTCCGCCTGTCGGTTGCCGCGCCCGTCGAGCCCGCCGAGCGTCAGGATCGCGTTCGGCGGCAGGTCGGAGGCGTCGCGCTGGAGCGTCAGCGAGCTGGGATCGGCTTGGCAGTACACCTGCTGCCCGTTCACCTGCGACCAGCCGGTCGTGTTCGAACAGAGCGTGCCGCTCGGGACGACCTCCGGTGCCGCCGCGCCCTGCGCTTGGCTGTACCGCATGGTGTGGATCAACGCGTTCACCGTCGAGTCGGCGGCTTGATCGCCGACGCGGAGGTTCTCGTAGGCCCGTTGCGCGTTCGATGCGGTCGTCTCCTGGTCGAGGACCGCGACGGCCGCGATCGAGACGAAGATGACGAGCGCGAGCACGAGCACCAGCGTGCTGCCGCGCTCGTCGCGCGGCGAACGCCCCGCGGCGTCCGGGCGGATCGCGGGCTCGCGCTCAAGGGGTGGCACGGGCGTCCCTCTTGATGAACGTGGTGCTCTTCGAGATCGGAGGAGATCCGCTGTCGGTGACGGTGAGTGTGATCTGCTCCATGCCGTCATCGGGCGCGTAGCCCTTGGTGTGATCGCAGGAAGCGCCGGAGCTGAAGAACTCGCGCAGTTGCCACGCCGGCGCCGTCGCCGACAGATCGCCGTCGAAGTGCGCCGGAATCGGGCTGCCCGCATCGGCGGACTTGTTCCACAGGGTCACCGTCGACGACCACGTCCAGCTCGCGGTCACCGTCGCATCGGGCACGTAGCCGACGTTCTGCGGCGTGTAGGCGTACGAGATCGGTGTGACCCCGCTCGACGACGCGCACGGGTGGTACACGGCGGCGTTCACCGCCTCGGAGTAGTGGCGCAACTCGGTCTCGACGAGCGTCGTCCGGTTCTGCAGGTCGGACGCCGTGATCGTGCTGAACAGCGCGCCGAACAGGGCGACCATGACCCCGCCCATGATCCACACCGTGACGAGGATCTCGACCAGCGAGTAGCCGCGCTCGTCCGGCCGGCGGCATCGCCGCCCGACGCGGGTCAATACGCGCCCGAATAGACCGCTCCCGAGCCCGGCAGTCATGCGACCCTCATCGGCGGGTCGAACCGGGTCGGTGTAGGCCGAATTACCCGATTTTGACTTCAGTCACAAGCCGCGAACTGCCTGAGATGGTCCCATCACCAGGTCGGCGAGCCGGTCGAGGTGCCACCCGGTGCTCCCGAGCAGGTACTCGTCGGCCGTCGCCCGCCGGAGGTACAGGTGCAGGTCGTGTTCCCACGTGTAGCCGATCCCGCCGTGGATCTGGGCGCCGTCCTTCAGGATGCGGCGCGCGGCCTCGCCCGCCGCCGCCTGCGCGACGTGACATGCCCGCTCCCGCTCCGCATCGGCTGCGTCGACGGTCATCGCCGCGTAGTGCACCGCGGCAGTTGCCCGTTCGAGCGCGAGCGACATGTCGGCGAGCTTGTGCTGGATCGCCTGGAACGACCCGATCGGCCGGTCGAACTGCTCCCGCTCCTTCGCGTACTGCAACGACATGTCGAAGATGCGGCGCGCGATGCCGACCATCTCGGCTGCGAGCAGCGCGTGCGCGCGGTCGCGCCACGCCGCCAGCCGGGCCGGGTCGAGGGGCTCGGCGCGAGCCGGCGGCGCCGCGAGGGTGAACAGCCGGCGAGAGAAGTCGACGTTGGGAACGAACGTCACGCCGAGGTCGCTCGCGCCGACGACGGCCAGCTTCGGCCCGGGCAGCACGATTGCCACGCTCTCGACGCGGTCGGCTTCGAGCACGAACGGATGGGTGTCGTCGCCGACGAGCGCGATCGTGCCGGTCGTCGCGCCGCGGTCGACGTCGTCGCCGGCGAGTGATCGGAACAGCAGCGTCGCGAGGAACGGTCCGGGAGCAGCGACGTATCCAGTTTGTTCGAGGAACAAGCACGCATCGGTGGCGGGACCGTTGCCCAACGCGACGTACTCGGCCAGATGGCGCCACAACGACTCGTACACCGATGGGTCGTCGATGTGCGCCCGGACGAGCGCCGGCGGGCACTCGCGCTCGAGCAGCTTGTGCGCGGTGTCGCGCAGCAGCTCCTGGTCGTCGGTGAGGGAGAAGTCCATCGCCGGTTACCTGCGCGGGAGCCCGAGCACGCGCTGGGCGATGATGTTGCGTTGGATCTCGGAGCTTCCGCCCGCGACGGTGTTCGCGAACGACATGAAGAACATGTGCACGTACCGGCCGTCCTCGACCCCGAGTCCGGGGGCCGACACCGGCGCGAGGGGGCCGCAGATCTCCATCCCGAGCTCGTACGCGGCCTTGCCCGCCTCCGAGGTGGCCATCTTCATGTAGCTGTGCTCGGGTGCCGAGGAGCCCTGCGCGAACGACGCGAACCCCTTGTAGCCCAGCGCCCGCAGCGACGAACCGAGCTCGTAGGACGCCGCGATCTTGCGGCGGATCACCGGGTCGGTGTCGCGGCCCATGCGGCGCGCCAGGTCGACGAGGTTCTCGATCGTGTGCTCGTAGCGGGAGACGCTCTCGACCCACAGCCCGGCCCGCTCGTGCGCGAGCGATCCTTGCGTGATCGCCCATCCGCCGTTGAGCGAACCGACGAGTTGCTCGCGCGGCACGATCACGTCGGTGAAGAACACCTCCGCGAACCCCGCGGTGCCGTTGATGTGGCGCAGCGGCCGGATCTCGATGCCGGGCGTGTCCATGTCGATGATGAGCAGCGAGATGCCCTTGTGCTTCGGCAGCGTCGGGTCGGTGCGTACGTAGCAGAAGCACTTCTGGGCGATCATCGCGTAGCTCGTCCACACCTTCTGCCCGTTGACGACGAAGTGGTCGTCGCGCAGCTCGGCACGCGTCTGCAGCCCGGCGAGGTCGGAGCCGGCGTTCGGTTCGCTCATGCCGATGCACCAGATCGTGTCGCCGCGGATCGCGGCGGGCACGAGCTGTTTCTGCTCGTCGTTGCCGAACTCGAGCAGGCTCGGCGCGACGATCGCGTAGCCGGGGAAGTGCCCGCTGCGCAGCAGGCGGCGGCTCGCGAGCGTCTCGAGGTAGATGAGGGTCTGCACGGGCGTGCAGTTGCGGCCGCCGAGCTCGGGCGGGTAGCCGGGCACCATCCAGCCGTGGTCGAAGAGCGTTGCTTGCCAGTCGCGTAGGTACCGCGGCACGAGCTCGTGGGCGTCGCCGACGTCGTAGGAGTCGAATCCCCGCTGCATCTGGGGAGGCGTGTGCGCGTCGAGGAATTGCACGAGCTCGGCCCGGAAGGCCTCGTCCTCGGCACTCCAGGCCAGCTGCACTGTTCCTCCTCCGAACCTGACGCCGGTGTCAGGTCACCCTAGCCGCCGCGGTGCTGCTCGCGCTCGAGCGCCGCGATCTCGTCCTCGAGCGCGTACAGGTACGGCAAGACCGCCTGATCCTTCGTGCGGTTCGCGGCCTCCTTGCTCGCGATGACATCGTGCAGGCTCGCCACCAGCACGACGAAGTCGTCGACCGGATACTCGATTGCGTGCTCGACGAGCTCTTCGTAACCGCCCGGAAATCCTCCGGGCTCGAACGAGATGTCGAACCAGCCGTAGGTGGTCTGCAGGTTGACCATCTTCATCCGCTCGAGGAACGGAGCATCGCACGCGAACGCGAGTCCCTCCGGCTCGGCATCTGTGCGAATCTTCGCGCTCATGTCGCGCAAGGCCGTCGCGAGACGCTCGAGGTTGTCTCGAGTCCGACGCGGACATATGTCCGCGTCGTTGGTGAATGTCGGTGACCCGTGCAAAACGGCCGCGAGCCCGCCGATGAGCACGTAGTCGACGCGTCGGTGCGCGAGGGCACGCAGCATCTCGATCGCCTCGAAGCGCGGCGGCTCAAGAGGCACGCCGCATCCGGCGGACGAAGTCGAACATTGCCTCGGCCTCGCGCAGACGCGCGGCCGGGGACCTGCGCAGCATCTCGCGGATCTGCGCGCGGTCGACACCGGTGTCGCGCGGGCGCAGCACCACGTCGGCCTCGTAGCCGCACGCCCGCAGGATGGCCGCGAACGTGTCGGGCCGGGGCACGTCGTGACCCCGCTCCCAGCGCGAGATCACCGACTGGGTGGTGCCCAGCTCGGCCGCCAGCTGCGCCTGGCTGAGCCCGGCCCCGCGCCGGCAGTCGCGGATCAACGCGCCGATCGAGCGCTCCTCGAGGCGACGGCGGATCGTGCCGATCATGAGCCGAGTATAGCCGATCCGCTATACCGCCTCCCGTGACGCCCCCTCCTCTTGCACCTTGCGTGGCTGGACCACCGCCCGGGTGGATGTGTCACGCAAGTGTGCGGAAGGGGGGGTGGGTGGTCAGCTCGCGACGGTGTGCCAGGCGCACGGCATGCGCTTGATGCCGTGGATGAAATTCGACTGGAGCATGTCGGGCTCGCCGGTGATCTCGATGTCGGGCAGCCGGCGCAGCAGCTCCTCGAACATCAGCTTGATCTCGCGGCGGGCAAGGTTGGCGCCGAGGCAGAAGTGCGGCCCGCCCGCACCGAAGCCGACGTGCTCGTTCGGCGTCCGGGTGAGGTCGAATCGGTACGGATCGTCGAACGCGCGCTCGTCGCGATTGGCCGAGTTGTAGAACATCACGACCTTCTCGCCGGCCTTGATCTCCTGGCCGCCGACGATGGTGTCGCGCGTCGCCGTGCGCCGGAAGTGGATCACCGGCGTCGCCCAGCGCACGATCTCCTCGACCGCCGTCGGCGATACCTGCTCGAAGTCGTCGGCCCAGAGTTTGCGCTGATCGGGACGGCGCGTCAGCTCGAGCATGCCGTGGCTGATCGCGGTGCGGGTGGTCTCGTTGCCCGCGACGACGAGCAGCAAGAAGAACGAGCCGAGTTCGCTCGCCGTGAGCTTGTGCGTGCCGTTCTCGTCCTCGACCTCGGCGTGCATCATCGTCGTGGTGATGTCGTCGCGGGGGTTCCGGAGCCGGTCGTCGGCCAGCGCCAGCCCGTATTGGAACAGTTCCATGCCCGCGCCCATGAGCTCTTCCAGGGAGCTGACGTACTCGGGGTCGCCGACCCCGAGGATGACGTTGGTCAGCTCGAACAGGCGCTTGTTGTCCTCGCGCGGGATTCCCATCATGTCGCAGATGATCTGCAACGGCAGGGCCGCCGCGATCTCGGCGACGAAGTCGCATTCCCCCGTCGGCGCGATCCGGTCGACGATCTCGGTCGCCTGGCGGCGCACCGACTCCTCGATCTTCGCGATCTGCCGCGGCGTGAATCCGCGGTTGACGATGAGCCGAAGCTTCGTGTGCTTCGGCGCGTCCATGTTGATCATCGAGCCGAGCCACTCGGCGATCTCGGGCGGGATGTCGCCGATGTTGATGCTCGGCGCCGAATGGAACGTGTCCGGATCGCGCGAGACCTGCATCACGTCGGCGTACCGTGTCAGCGCCCAGAACCCGGGGCCCTGGGGAAAGCTGATCTCGGGCGGCGGTACGGGCTCGTCGTGGAAGCTCACCGGGCGCTCGGCCCGGAGCTTCGCGAACATGCCTTCGCGATCGGGACGCAGCCATTGCTCGAGGTCGCCCAGACGGATCTCGTCGACCGCGAGCGGGGTGGTGGGTATCGGTTCGGTCACGCCTCGCAGCCTACGGCGTCGGCTACACGTCGCCGACGTTCGGCATGAACGGCGGCACGCCCCGATCCGACTGGGCGAACAGCGCGTCGGACACGCCGTTGATCGAGTCGATCGTCCAGGGCTTGTCGTCGGTGGCTTCGGTGATCGGTCGCCAGCCGCGCAGGAGCTGCACGTGACCGCCCATCACCTTGACCACCTGGCCGGTCACTCCCGCCGACAGATCCGACGCGAGCCAGCTCGCGACCGCGGAGATGTTGTCGGGCGCGAAGCGATCGAACTCACCTTCCTTGGCGTCCATGGCCCCACCCGCGAGCTGCTCGGTCAGGCGCGTGCGGGCCACCGGGCAGATCGCATTGACGCGCACGCCGATCCGTTCGAGCTCGCGCGCCATCACGATCGTCAACGAAGCGATACCCGCCTTCGCCGCGGCGTAGTTCGCCTGACCGGCATTCCCGTAGATCCCCGATTCGGAAGCCGTGTTGACGATCTTGGCGTTCGCCGGCTCACCCGTCTCCTTCGAGACGGCGCGCCAGTGCGCCGCCGCGAACCGAGAAGGGGCGAAGTGGCCCTTGAGATGCACGTCGATGACGGCATCCCACTCGGCTTCGTCCATGTTGAAGCTCATCTTGTCGCGCAGGATCCCGGCGTTGTTGACGAGCACGTCGAGCCGGCCGAACGCGTCGACGGCTTGGGCGACGAGCGCCTCCGCGCCGGACCACGACGACACGCTGTCGTAGTTGGCGACGGCGCGACCACCCCGGTCGGATATCTCGTCGACGACCTGCTGCGCGGGCGAAGCATCGGCGCCAACGCCTCCGGCCGAGCCGCCGAGGTCGTTGACCACGACGGCCGCGCCCTCCGAGGCGAGCAACAACGCGTGGCTGCGGCCGATGCCGCGCCCGGCGCCGGTGACGATCGCGACCTTGCCGTCGAACAGACCCACGGAATCCCCCTGGCTACGACCTGACGAGGCCGTCAGGCTAGGGGGCGGCGAGCGGACCCTCCAACCGGGCGGCGCGTCGCCGGCCTACGCGCCGGTGAAGCGCGCGTCGCGCTTCTCGCGGAACGCGGCCATGCCCTCGACGAGATCCGTCGAGGTGGTCGCCAGCGCCTGGTAGAGACCCTCGAGCTCGAGCGAGTGGGCGAGATTGGTCTCGAACGACGCGTTCAGCAGCTGCTTCGAGAGCCCGAGCGACCGGGTCGGACCGGCCGCGAGCTGCCGCGCCACCGAAAGCGCCTCGTCGAGCAGCGCGCCCGGGTCGTCGATGCAGCGGTACGCCAGACCCAGATCGACGGCTTCGGCGCCGGTGGCACCTTCGCCCAGCATCACCATCGCCTTGGCGCGCGGCAAGCCGACGAGCCGCGGAAGCAGGTACGCGCCGCCGGCGTCGGCGACGAGTCCCCACTTCGCGAACGTCCACATGAACCGTGTGCGCGCATGCACCAGCACGAAGTCGCACGCGAGCGCGAGATGCGCGCCCGGGCCGATCGCTGCGCCGTTGACGGCCGCGACGGTGGGCTTGTCGAGCTCCCACAGCTCGCGGATGAAGGTCTGCACCCCGGCCCGCAGCGCCTCCGATGTCGAACGCGGCGTGAAGCCGGGCTTTCCCGCCTGGGTGACAGTCGATGCCGAGAGATCCATACCCGCGCAGAACGCATCGCCCTCGCCGGTGATCAACACCGCGCGCACGGCCGGATCGGCGCGAAACGAGCGCACCGCGTCGACGATGCCGTCGCGCATCGCGATCGTCAGCGCGTTCTTCGCGTCGGGTCGGTCGAGCACGATGCGGCCGACGCCGTCGGTGTCGGTCTCGACGCGCAGTTCGGCGCTCACGACGCGCTCGTCAAGATGTTGACGACCGACACCCCCGAGCCCCGTCCGCCGGCGTTGTGTTGCAGCGCGTAGCCGTTGCGCATCTCGACCTGACGTTCGCCGGCCTCGCCCCGCAGCTGCCACCAGCATTCGGTGATCTGCGCGACGCCCGTCGCGCCGATCGGGTGGCCCTTCGCGAGCAGGCCGCCGCTCGTATTGACGGGAATGCGGCCGGTCAGCGCGGTCTCGCCCTCGAGGCTCGCGCGGCCGCCGTCGCCCTTGGCGAAGAAACCGAGGTCCTCTATGTCGAGGATCTCCGTGATCGTGAAGCAATCGTGCACCTCGGCACAGTCGACCTCGCTCGGCGTGATTCCCGCCATCGCGTACGCGCGCTGCGACGCGAGGCGCGTCGCCTTGATCTCGGTGAAGCTGTCCTTCTCGTGGAGGTAGGGGTGGTCGGTCGCGACGCCGAAGCCCGCGACGTAGACGGGCTTGTCGGTGAACTCTCGAGCCCGCTCCGCGTTGACGAGGATCGTGGCGGCGGCGCCGTCGGTCTGCGGGCAGCAGTCGAGGAGATGCAGAGGGTGACAGACCGGCGCCGAGCCCAACACGTCGTCGATCGTGATCTCGTTCTGGAAGTGCGCGTACGGGTCGCGCGCCCCGTTGTAGTGGTTCTTGACCGCGACCGACGCGAGCATCTCGCGGGTCGTTCCGAATTCGTGCATGTGGCGCGTGGCGAAGGGCGCGAACAGGACGGGCGCCGTTTCGCCTCTCGTGAAGATCGGGTGTCCGGCGGCGGCCCGCGAGAGCAGTCCTTCTTCGGTCGACTTGTCGCGCATCTTCTCGACGCCGATGACGAGCACGATGTCGTGCACACCGCTGGCAACCGCCATCGCGCCGACGCGGAACGCATCCGAACCCGACGGGCAGGCGTTCTCGATGCGCGTGCACGGGATGCCGACGAGGCCGATCGCGGTCGGGATCGTGTTGCCGCCGATTCCTTCTTGACCCCACAACGTGCCGCGCTGTGTGGCCACGAACGCGGCTTCGATCTGGCGCGGCTCGAAGCCCTTGTCGACGGCCGCGACGGCGGCGTCGAACGCGCCGGCTGCCATCTGCTCGTAGCTCTGCTCGAACAGCTCGCCCATCTTGATGAGCCCCGCGCCCACGACCGCGACCCGATTCCAGCTCATTTGGTCGTTCCCTTCACTGCCCGGGCCTTGAACCCGTACACGGGTACGCCGCGTTCGTGCGCGTACTTGCGCAACACGAGCTCGACGCGGCGCCCGATCTCGATGTCGGTGCCGTCGCCGACGGCCTGGAGCATCAGCCGGGCGCCGTCGTCCATGTCGAGCACCGCGATCGGCAGCGGTGCGACGAACGGTGCGGGCATCGTGTGGTTCACGACGAACGTGTGCACCCGGCCGCCGCGCGCCAGCGCGACCGGCTCGAGCTTCGGCCCGCCGCAGTGCACGCAGTGCGGGTGGATCGATGGCGGTGTGCTGATCGTTCCGCAATCGACGCAGCGGCCGCCGAGCAGCCCCAGCATCTCGTCGGCACCGCGGACGAACATCGCGCTCTCGGGCGGCACGCCCATCGGGATGGTCTCGCCGGCGGGGATGAGTTGCCCGCGTGCGCGGAGCATCTCGGCGTAGCTCGCGTCGCGCCCTTCACCGAGCGCGTCGCCGATCGGTCCGCCCGCGCCCGGCACGGGGGAGTCGACGTGCACGAGCAGTCCGGTCGTGCGCCCGGCGCCCGTGCCGACGATCGCGACGATGCCGGGCGCGTCCATCGCGAGCGCGCCCCCGACGAGCGCGGCCGCCGCGCCCGCGTCGCCGATCGCGCCGTATACCGCCGCCGACGCGGGGCTGCCCGCGCCGGCGCGTTTGGCGAGCACGCTGCCGAGTCGCCCGTCGGGATCGGGCAGCGACCACTCGCGCACGTCGAACGATCCGAGCGCGTCGATGACGTCGCCGACGACGGGCAGGAAGATCTCCTCTCGGAACAGGCGCGCGTCGTAGAGGTCGCGGTTGTCGAGCTCGCCGTCGCCCCGGTACCGGTCGAGGAACGGCCGAGTGCGCGTGACGCGGGTCCCGATCGTCGCGCTCCCGCCCTCCGCAGCGATCACGAACGCGGCTGCGCCCGCACCGCAGCGGGCCTCGAACCCGGTGCCCGGCCCGGGCCGTTGCGCATCTGACGCGACCACGAGGGCCACGCGCGCCGAACCCGCGCCGATTGCGTCGGCGGCCCCGCTCAACGCCTCCATGCCGGCGTGCGCCCCACCCGAGCAGAGCGCGCCGGAGATGGTCGGAGCGCAGCCGAGGGCTGCAGAAAAGAACGCGAAGCTCGGGCCCTCGGCGAACGGAGGCCGGCTCGTTCCCCAGAACAGCGCGTCGACGCCGTCGGCGGGCACACCCGCGGCGGCGAGCGCCCGGCTCGCGGCCTGCCACGCGAGCGTGAGCGTGTCCTCGTCGGGTGCGCACGCGGCGATGCGGCCGCGGCCGCTCCGCCCCCAGGCCGCGCCGACCTCGCCGGCCGCGACCCGCAAGCCGGGCGCGGCGGCACCGGCACCGAGCACACGAACGGTCATGCACACTCCTCGGACGCTCCGCCCGCGGCGGGAAGACCACGAGGTTAGCGGCCGGGCTCGAAAGTCACGTTGCCGGGGCGGTTCGGTTGGCGACGGCGGGATAGCGGCGCTTGAACAACAGATATGCGATCAATCCTGCAGGCAACGACATCCAGTAGGAGACGATGCGGTAGGCGAGCGTGGCGAGCAGAGCTTCCGAGCCGGGGATGCCCGCGAGCACGAGCGTCCCGGTGAGACCCGCCTCGACGATCCCGAGACCCCCGGGTGTGATGGGCACCATGCCGAGGATCTTCGCCGCTGTGAACGCGAGCAGGACGACACTGAGCTTCGGGTGCGTGTGGAGCGCGACCAACACCGCGACGAGTGAGAGATAGTCGAAGCCCCAGATCGCGACCGAAGACGCGAGCGCGCGCGGCCAGCGCTCGCCCAGGACGTCGCGCAAGCGATCGCGCTCTTGTACGATCCCCGCGGCGGTCACGTCGCGGTGCAGCCGGACCGCGACTCGTTCGGCGAGGCGCGCGGTCCAGTGCAGGAGACCGTCGGTGACGAGCAGCACCGTGCCGAGACCGAAGAGCACGAAGAACGCGATCGCGCCGCCGACCGCGACCCATGCGAGGCTGGGCGGAGTAGGCACGCCGACGAGCGCGAAGAGCAGCGTGACCACCGGGAGGGCGAAGAGCGTCGCGAGCGACATCACGGTCACGGCCGCGGTCGCGC
>DATMUX010000063.1:0-2242 GCA_035563695.1 Acidimicrobiia bacterium | reverse complement strand
GGGAACGTGCAGCGGGGTGACGGCGCTCTGGATCTCGCTCAGCTCGCGCTGCGAGCACCGCTCGAAGAGCCACACGTTGCGGATCAGATCCAGCTGACGCTTCTCGGTGAGCATGCCCCGCCTCCTTTCCGATGGCACGATGCTCCCAGTCACGGCGGGCGCGGGTCAATCGGAGCGGTCCGCCCTACCGCCGCGACGAGTGCGCGGCATCGGTCACTTCGCGAGCAGCAACGCGGTCGCCAGACCGTGGGCGAGCTGGGCATCGCCGGCCTGAACCTCGATGGCGATCGTCACGGTCCCGTGTTGGACCGACAGCATCGTGCCCGACGTCAGAACCTCGCGTTGCGCGGCCGCGGTCGTGAAGCGCAGGGAAAGATCGGGATTCGGGCCGATGACACCGTTCGGTATGTACGAGTACAAGATCGGGGCGGCGATCATCGCATCGGCCCCGAGGCATGCGGCTTCCGGGCCGGTGGGCTCGAGGTCGTCCCACGGGATCGTGATATGACCGACCGGCGGCAACGCGCCGTCGATGCTCGGCCGCCCGTTCTCCGCGACCCAACCCGTGAACACGCCATCCTTTTCGTCGGTCAGCATCTGGAGCGACCGGTGCAGCGGTGCAGTGAAGCCCGCGGTCAACTCGACCGGCCGGGGGGATCGCCGGAACGGGTCGGCCGCCGCGTCGTTGAATTCTGTTGCGATCGCGCCGGGTGCGACCATCGTGGCGAGCGCGATCACCGCGAGCTTGCGGCGCGCGTCGTACATGTCGATCTCGACGGTCACGACGGTGCGGCCCGCGTGCCGAACTGCGGCCGTCGCGTACGCCACGCCGCTCGGCACCGAGCGAACGATCTGAAGATGCAACGCGCGCGGTGATCGCTCGGGTACGACGGTTCGTGCGACCGACACGGCGCCCGCGGCGAGCGCGCCGCCGTAGACGGCGCCCCAGTTGCTCTCGAGGTGGGTGCCGAAGTCGAACGTCCAGCCGTCGCCATCGAGCCGAGGACCGCCGAGGAACTCCCGCACGGCGTCGAGGGCGGCGCGGGATGCCGCCTCCTGACTGTTCAGATCGCGATCAACCGACAACGCGTGCCTCCCCGCTTGCGTAGCGGCCATACGTTAGGCGCGAGCCGCCGGCTGCGCCTCGCCGTAGTCTGGGCGCGCGGCCGGCCGGCCCGTCGGAGCGTCGAATGCGCAAACCCTTGTTTCATCGCTCGTACCCGCGCACGCCGGTAGGCGCCTGCGCCGTAGCGCTCGTGCTCGCCGTGGTTCTCGCGGGCTGCAGCACGTCGAAGCGGGGCCAACCGCGTGTTTCGTCGACGACGACCTCGACGACCCGGCCGACTGTGGCCACGGCGCCGACGACAACCACGGTGCCGTCGACGACATATGTGGTGAGGCCCGGCGACACGTTGTCGGCGATCGCCCACCGGTTCCACGTGGCCGTCAGCGACATCGTGGCGCGCAACCACCTCGCCAACCCCGACCGGGTCCCCGCCGGTCAGTCGCTCGTGATCCCGCCGGCGCCACCGCTCACATTGCACGTCACACCCGTCAAGGGACAGCCCGGTGAGAGCTTCGTGTTCACGTTGACCGGTGCGATGCCGTCGGAGACGATCAAGTTCACGATCGCGTCGCCTTCGGGTTCCTACACCGGCGGGCCGCACACCGCGTCACCGCAGGGCACGGTCACCGCGACGTACCAAAGTTCCCTCGACGCCGCGCCCGGCGCGTACACCATCACGGCGAAGGGCAACCTCGGCTCAAACGTCCAGGCGCAGTTCAGCATCATCGCGACGACCACGTCGTCGACGTAGTGCCGCGGAGCGACGCATGACAGCTCACAGCTGTGTGATCTGCGCGACGCCGCGCACGGGGAGCTCGCTGCTGTGCGGACTGCTCGCGTCGACGGGCGTCGCGGGCATTCCCGAGTCGTACTTCCGCCGCGAGGACGAAGGTGCGTGGGCGCAGCGCTGGGGCCTGCCTGCACGCGCCGGCGTGCGCGACTTCGGCGACTTCGTCCGGCACGCCCTTGCCGCCGGTCACACCGCCAACGGCGTGTTCGGTGTGCGGATCATGTGGGGCACGATGGACGAGCTCGTCGCGAAGTTGCGCGCGCCATCCGAAGACGACGCGAGTACGGACCTCGATGTGCTCACTCGCACGTGCGGACCGACGCACTTCATACACCTGCGGCGTGCGGACGTTCTCGCCCAGGCGGTCTCGTGGTCGCGCGCGGAAC
>DATMUX010000062.1:0-4958 GCA_035563695.1 Acidimicrobiia bacterium | reverse complement strand
TCGCTCAGCTCGCGACCGGCCTGAAGCTCACCGACATGGCGGCCATCCAGGTGATGCCGAACGGCGACGTTATCGACATCAACGGTGCGACGCGCTTCTCGCTGCCGGCGCCGTTGTCCGCGAGCGACGTGCTGCCCAATGCGTTGTACGCGGGCGAAGAAGTGAGCGGGCGGCGCGGCAACACGGTGTTCGTCGCGATCCCGCTCGGGCTGATCCTGAACGGCCGGCGGCGCGTCGCCGTGGTCGCAACCGACACCGTCGATACGTCGGTGCTGCGCCGGACGTTCCCGCTCTGGGTGCTTGCCGGATTGGTCGTCCTCGGTCTGGCCGCCGCGCTCGCCACGTGGCTCGCACGCCGACTGACCCGTCCCATCCGCGACATCGAGCACGCCGCGCAACAGCTCGCGAGCGGCGATCTGTCGGCGCGCGCGGAAGTCCCGCCGTCCACCGACGACGAGCTCGCCGCGCTGGCGGCGACGCTGAACGCGATGGCGGCGCAGCTCGAGCAGTCACGCGGCAGCGAGCGCGCGTTCCTCCTCTCGATCTCCCACGACCTGCGTACTCCCCTCACGTCGATTCGGGGCTATGCCGAAGCGCTCGCCGACGGCACGCTCGACGATGCCGAGCCCGACGAACGCAAGCGCGCCGCGACCGTCATCGGGGCAGAAGCGCGGCGGCTCGAACGCCTGGTCCGCGACCTGCTCGACCTCTCCCGCCTCGACAGTCACCAGTTCTCGCTGTCGCCCCGGCCCGGCGACGCCGCCGAGATCGTGCGCGACGCCGCCGAGGCGTTCGCGCCTCAGGCCCGCGAGCTCGGCATCCGGCTCGCCGTGACGCCCGCCGGAGCGCTGCCCGTCGATCTCGATCCCGAGCGCGTCGGGCAGATCGTCGCGAACCTCGTCGAGAACGCGATGAAGTACGCGCAATCGAAGGTCGAGGTGTACGCGGCCGCACACGGCCCCGATCACGTCGCGATCGTGGTGACCGACGACGGGCCGGGCATCCCCGCCGATAAGGTCGGCCTCGTGTTCGACCGGCTCTACACCGTGCGCGACACGCCCGGCCGGGCCGTCGGTACCGGCCTCGGGCTCGCGATCGTGCGCGAGCTGGCGTCCGCCATGGGCGGTCGCGCCTGGGCCGAGGCGCCCGCCGACGGCGGCAGCCGGTTCGTCGTCTCGCTCCCGACGCGAGTGCACGCGACGGTGCGGTGACGGCACGCGTCACCTTCACGCTCGCCGCGACGGCCCTCGCGGCCTCCTTCCTGTCCGGGTGCAGCAGTGGTGGATCGTCGCACGCGTCCCCGCTCCCCGCTACGACGACGAAGCCCCCGGTGACGGCGTGCCACCGTCCGCACGCCGCAGGTCTGTTCCCGCAGTCGTTCACGTTCCAGGGCACCGCTCGCACCTACCTGCTGTACGTGCCGGCCGCGTACAACGCCCGGAGCGCGGCACCCGTGGTGTTCGACTTCCACGGCTACGGCTCGAACGCCCGCCAGCAGTTCCTTTACAGCAACTTCCGCCCCGAAGCCGACCGCGACGGCTTCCTGATCGTCGCACCCAACGGCCAAGGGTCGCCTCGGCACTTCAACCTCACCGGCGAGCCCGGCCTCCAGAACGACGTCCAGATGGTCGTTGCCCTGCGAGACCACATCGAGGCGACGTTCTGCGTCGACACCCGCCGCGTCGATTCGACGGGCATGTCCGACGGCGGCGGCATGACCTCGTTGCTCGCGTGCGAGATGTACACGCGCTTCGCCGCGTTCGCGCCGGTCACGGCCGTCGCGTACCGGCCGTCATGCAGCGACGATCATCCGATCGCGATCGCAGCGTTCTCGGGAACCGCGGATACGGTCGTCCCGTTCGAAGGCGGACGGGTCAACTGCTGCGGGCATCCGACGATCGCAGCCGCGCCCGCAACGATGTCCGCGTGGGCGGCGCACAACCGTTGTGACCCTCGCTACCACGACCGGCGCATCGGCACCGATGTGCGCGAGCGCACCTGGTCGGGGTGTGAGCCCGGCAGCGCGCCCGTCTTCTACATCATCGACGGCGGCGGGCACACCTGGCCCGGCTCGATCGCACTCCCGGGACTCGGCAAGACCACGCAGACGATCGATGCGACCGCGCGGATCTGGCGGTTCTTCCAGGTGCACCCGCTGCGATAGCGCGCGCTTACAGCTCCTCGACCAGTGCGCGCACTCCGGCGGCGGCGACCTCCGCGCCGGGCCCGACCTCGCGCCGAACCATGGCGAGCGCGACCGGTCCCCCGGCGCTCGTCACCTCCCCGACTACCTTGTCACCCTGCACGACATCGGCGCCGCGCGCGAGCGTGCCGTCGGAGCGCAGCCGCCGCAGCACGCGGTTCACGTGGCCGCGGGTGTCGATCCGGCACACAAGCTCCTGACCGACGAAGCAACCTTTGGTGAACGACACCGCATCGTGTTCCAGCCCGGCTTCTTGCGGGATCGTCCGCTCGTCGACGTCGAAGCCCTGGCGAGGAACGCCCGCTTCGATGCGCGCCCGCTCGTACTCGCCGTCGTCGAGCGACGGGAGGCCAAGGGCGCGGCCGAACGCGACGATGGCCTCGTCGCCGCCCACGGCGTCGACGGCGGCAACGCCGCCCCACGCGACCGCGACGAGCGCGACCCCGGACGCCGGCGCGGGAACGACCCCGCGTACGGCCAGCGCCGCGACGGCAACGTTGCGGATGCCGGCATTCACGCGGATCTTGAACCGGCCGAGCCCTTCGGCGAGCGCCGGACCGAATCCACCCTCGCACACGCACCACCACGTGTCGGACGCGTGGTGCAGCGCATAGAAGTCGACGAGCAGCTTGCCCTGAGGTTGCAGCAACAGTGAGTGCACGCTCTCGCCCACACCGACGCCGTCGAGATCCTGCGACACGAGGCTCTGCAGGAACGAGGTCGCGTCGGGGCCTTCGACGATCACCAGGTCGCGTGCGATACGCGCCTGGAACGGGCTCTGCGTCTGTGCCGTCATGGGAAGAGGCGCCGGGCGGCGGCCGCCGCCGTGAGCAACGCCCGCGCCTTGTTCCGGCATTCCAGGTCCTCGTCATCGGGCACGGAGTCGGCGACGATTCCCGCCCCCGCCTGCAGTGTCGCCTTCCCGTCGCGCCAGAACATCGTGCGGATCGCGATCGCGGTGTCGAGGTTCCCCGAGAAGTCGACGTAGCCGACCACCCCGGCGTACGGCCCCCGTTTGGCGGGCTCGAGCTCGTCGATGATCTCCATGGCGCGGACCTTGGGCGCGCCGCTCACGGTGCCGGCGGGGAACGTGGCGCGCAACACGTCGACCGGACCCTTGCCCTCGGCGAGATCGCCCGCGACCTGGCTCGTCATGTGCATCACGTGCGAGTAGCGCTCGAGCGTCATGAGCTCCTCGACCCGTTCGGTGCCGAAGCGCACTACCCGGCCGAGGTCGTTGCGCGCCAGGTCGACGAGCATCACGTGCTCGGCTCGCTCCTTGGGGTGTTCGACGAGCTCGGCTTCGAGTCGCCGGTCGTGTTCCTCGTTCCGGCCCCGCCGGCGCGTTCCCGCGATCGGCCGGCTGATCACGCGCCCGGCGCGCAACTGCACCAGGGCCTCGGGCGACGAGCCCGCGACCGTGGCTTCCGGATGATGCAGGAAGTACATGTACGGCGACGGGTTCACCAGGCGCAGCACGCGGTAGACGGCCAGCGGATCGACGGGCTCGACGAGATCGAAGCGCTGGGCGAGGACGACTTGGAAGATGTCGCCCTCGAGGATGTGCTCCTTCGCGGCGTTGACGGCCCGCGCCCAGGAATCGGGCGAGATGTTGCGGCGCAGCTCGGGCAGCTCGTCGAGCTCGTCGCCCGGAGGGAGCGAAGGCACGTAGGGCACCGGGCGTCCGAGGTCGGCCACGGCGCTCTCGAGACGCGCGATCGCGGCCTCGTACATGGCGTCGACCGTCGCGAGGTCGGCATCGGGCGGCGGGTACACGTTCTCGATCAGGAACAGGCGCTGGCGGAAGTGATCGAACGCGGCGACGCTGCCCGCGAGCGAGCACACGGCGTCGGGAAACCCGAGATCATCCGGTGGGATGTCGGGGAGCCGCTCGATCTCGCGCACCGCGTCGTAGCCGATCCAACCGACGATGCCGCCGTGGAACGGCGGAAGCTCGGGAAGGGTCGGCGCGCGAAAGCGTTCGAGCAGCGCTTCGAGCGTTGCGAGCGTCCCGCGATCGGTCGGCACGCCCTCCGGCGGTTCGCCGCCGAGCCACTCGACCGCACGACCGCGGGTCACGAACGTGCGCGCCGGATCGCGACCGATGAACGAGAAGCGACCCCACCGCTCGGCGTGCTCGACCGATTCGAGCAGGAAGCCCTCGCGCTCGCCGACGAGCTTCACGAATGCCGACAGCGGCGTCTCGAGATCGGCGAGCACCTCGCGCCACACGGGCACCACCGTGTACTCGCGCGCAAGCGCGCGGAACTCCTCTCGCGAGGGACGGACCGTCACACCGGGCCGGGCTGAGCGCCGCTGCCGAACGCCCGGAAGAAGCAACTGCGCTCCCCCGTGTGGCAGGCCCCTCGCCCCTCCTGCTCGACGACGAAGAGCAACACGTCCATGTCGCAGTCGTACAGCGCCGACCGGATGTACTGGCGGTCGCCCGAGGTCTCGCCCTTCTGCCAGTACTCTCGCCGGCTTCGGCTGTAGAACCAGGTCCGTCCGCTCTCGAGCGTGCGGCGCAGCGCCTCGGCGTCCATGTAGGCGAGGGTGAGCACGGTCCCGTCCGTGGCGTCCTGCACGACGGCGGGCACCAGCCCGTCGGGGTCCTTGACGAAGTCCACTTCGGCGAGCAGGTCCTCGGCGACGCGCAGCGCCACGCCCTCGGGGACCGCCCCGGCCGGCGGAGGGGTCGGATCGGCGGTCGTGCCGGTGCCGCTCAAAGGTAGAGCCCAGTGCCGCTGTCGTTGCG
>DATMUX010000061.1:0-3036 GCA_035563695.1 Acidimicrobiia bacterium | reverse complement strand
CGGTCGGCCGACGTGCGCGACCTCCTTGCCGCGCGCGACGGGGGCGACGCGCGCGCCGCGCTGGCGCTCGAGATCTACGAGACGGTCGCCGCGAAGCACGTCGCCGCGCTCGTCACCGTGCTCGGCGGGCTCGACACCCTCGTGTTCACGGCCGGGATCGGCGAGCACGCCGCGCCAGTGCGCGCGGGGATCGCCGCACGCCTCGCCCACCTCGGAGTCACGGTCGAGGGTCGCGCGAACGACGCGAACGCGCCGGTGATCAGCCCGCCGGACGCGCCGGTGACCGTGCGCGTGGAGCCGACGAACGAAGAGATGATGATGGCGCGGCACGCCGCGCGGCTCGGCGCGATTACGCCGGGGCCCTAGGTCGGATCGGTCCGCCGGCCGACGGCGAAGTAGAGCAGAGGCCCGAACGGCTGCACGACGCACGCCAGGACCCACACGAGCTTGCCGCCGCGCACACGCGCCGCGGGCCGGCGGGCGAGATCGCGCAGCACGAGTGTCGTCATGATGAGCTCGGCGATGGCGCCGAGCACGATCGCGGTCTGCGCGGGGCGCGACAGGTCCGACCAGCGCTTCTTCTGCTTCCGGCGGCGCGTCCGCCGATGACCGGTCTCATCGGGTTCGATACGCTCAGCTTGCCACCTCTACCGGAGGTTGTGCCACGGGGAGGTTGTGCCATGGCCATGGCGAGCGACGACCACTACACGATCATCTCCGCCGACTGTCATGCCGGTGCGAACCACGAGACGTACCGCGCGTACTTGGAGACCAAGTACCTCGACGATTTCGACGCGTGGCGCGCGAAGTACAAGAACCCGTTCCGCGATCTGCAGGACGGCGGGCGCGTGCGCAACTGGGACAACGAGCGGCGCCGGGGTGATCTGCACGCCGACGGTCAGGTGGGCGAGGTCGTGTTCCCGAACACGGTGCCGCCCTTCTTCCCGAGCTTCGTGCTCATGGCGCGCCCGCCGAAACCCGACGAGTTCGAACACCGGCTCGCCGGGATCCGCGCGCACAACCGCTGGGTTGCCGACTGGTGCGCCGACTTCGCCGCCGAGCGGGCGGGCATCGGGCAGATCTTCCTCAACGACGTCGACGAGGCGATCGCGGATCTGCACTTCATCAAGGACAACGACCTGCGCGGCGGTGTGCTGATCCCGACACTTGCGCCCGACGTCGACTACGTGAAGCCGCTCTACGACCCGGTGTACGACCCGGTCTGGCGTACGTGCGAGGAACTCGAGATCGTCGTCACCGCCCATGGCGGCTCGGGTGCACCCGACTACGGCAAGTACGCGGTCGCCAACCTGCTGTTCATCATGGAGGCGCTCTTCTACTCGCAACGACCGCTGGTGCAGTTGATGCTGTCGGGCGTGTTCGAGCGGTTCCCGCGGCTGAAGTTCGTGATGACCGAGACGGGCTGCGCGTGGGTGCCGCCGTTGCTGGCGCACATGGACGGTGTGATCGAGCGCATTCGCAAGACCGGTCGCACCGGCGAGCTCGCGTACACCGACGAGCACAAGCTGCCGCAACTGGCGAGCGAGTACTTCGCGCAGAATTGCTTCGTCGGCGTCAGTCAGCCCGGTCCGGCCGATGTGACGGCGATGCGCACGCTCGGGATCGAACGGATGATGTGGGGCAGCGACTACCCGCACAACGAGGGCACCGGCCCGTACACGCGCGAGCACCTGCGCCAGCTGTTCTGCGACTGGGACCCCGGCGACCTGCAGCAGGTCCTGGCCGGCACCGCGGCGGAGCTATACGCGTTCGACCTCGACGCGCTGGCGCCCCTCGCGCGCCGGTACGGTCCGACCGTCCACGAGATCGCCCAGCCGCTCACCGAGCTTCCCGAGAAGCCGAACGAGGCGCTGCTCAAGGGCGTGCGCCGCGCGAGCTGACCCCTCCCCGGGAGTCCCGTAAACGGCCGGACCATTGCAATATGGAGGGCGCTTGCGCGCCTGCAAGAATTGGCAGCATACTGCTGGCACCAATTGCTGAGCGAAGGGGGCGCCGCGTGGCGCTGTTGGACGGCAAGGTCGCGGTGATCACGGGCGCGGGCTCCGGGATGGCGAAGGCGTCGGTGAAGCTGTTCGCGGCCGAGGGCGCGCAGGTCGTCGCGGCCGACATCAGCGGGGCCGAGAAGGACGTCGCCGCAGAGGTCGGCGGCAGTGTGCTGCCGGTGCACTGCGACGTCACCCGAGAGGCCGACGTCGAGGCCGCGATGCGCGCCGCGGTGGAGGAGTTCGGTCGCCTCGACGCGGTGTTGAACGTCGCCGGCATCGGCGACGCGGCGATGATCGCCGACGTGACGATGGAGCACTACGAGCGCGTCATGGACATCGACCTGCGCGGCGTTTTGCTCGGCACGAAGCACGGGATCCGCACCATGCTCGAGTGCGGCAACGGCGGCGCGATCGTCAACTGGTCGTCGATCGGCGGGCTGAACGCGTCGCCCTTCACCGGCGTGTACTCGGCGGCGAAGGCGGGCGTGATCTCGGTGACGAAGACGGCCGCGGTCGAGTACGCCGGCAAGGGCATCCGCGCGAACTGCGTGTGCCCGGGCTATATCAAGACCGAAGGCATGGGCGCGGGGCTCCACAGCTATCCGAACGCCGCCGAGGGGACGCCGATGAAGCGTCTCGGCCAGGCCCACGAGATCGCCGAGGTCGCGGCGTTCCTGTGCTCGGAGCGGGCGTCGTTCGTCACGGGCGCGGCGATCCCCGTCGACGGCGGCCGCAGCATCCTCATCCCGTGAGCACTGCCGCCGCGCGCTATGTCGGCGCGCGCGTGCAACGCGTCGAGGACGGACGCCTGCTGACAGGTGCCGGCTCGTACGTCGACGACATCGTGCTGCCCGGAATGCTGCACGCCCGTTTCGTGCGCAGTCCCTTTGCCCGCGCGGCGATCCGCGGCATCGACTCCTCGGCCGCGCTCGCGCGGCCCGGCGTGCGCTTCGTGTTCACCGCGGCCGACCTCAACGCCGGCGTCAAGGAGCAGTGGCACACCTCGATGGGGCCCCAGAGCCCCGAAACG
>DATMUX010000060.1:0-11854 GCA_035563695.1 Acidimicrobiia bacterium | reverse complement strand
GGGCGACGCAGTGCTCGGCCGCGTGCTCAACGCGCTCGGCGAGCCGGTGGACGGCAAGGGCGCGCTGGTCGGCGCTATCGATCGCCGCATGGAGATCCAGGCGCCGGGCATCACGGGCCGCAAGCCCGTGCACGAGCCGCTACAGACCGGCATCAAGGCGATCGACGCCATGACGCCGATCGGGCGCGGCCAGCGCGAGCTGATCATCGGCGACCGCAAGACCGGTAAGACCACGGTCGCGATCGACACGATCCTGAACCAAAAGGGTCAGGGCGTGAAGTGCATCTACGTCGCGATCGGCCAGAAGGGCTCGACCGTCGCGCAGACGGTCGAGACGCTGCGCGAGCACGGCGCGCTCGAGTACACGGTCGTGGTCGGCGCGCCCGCGTCGGAAGAGGCGGTGTTCAAGTACCTCGCGCCCTACGCAGGCTGCGCGATGGGCCAGCACTGGATGGAGAACGGTGAGCACGCGCTCGTCGTGTACGACGACCTGTCGAAGCAGGCCGAGTCGTACCGGCAGCTGTCGCTGTTGCTGCGCCGGCCGCCGGGCCGCGAGGCCTACCCGGGTGACGTGTTCTACCTGCACTCGCGCCTGCTGGAGCGGGCAGCCAAGTTGAACGACGCACGGGGCGCGGGTTCCCTCACCGCCCTGCCGGTCATCGAGACCAAGGCGGGTGACGTGTCGGCGTACATCCCCACCAACGTCATCTCGATCACCGACGGCCAGATCTACCTGCAGGACGACCTGTTCAAGTCGGGTGTCCGCCCGGCGGTCGACGTCGGCATCTCGGTGTCGCGCGTGGGCGGTGCGGCGCAGATCAAGGCGATGAAATCGGTCGCCGGAACCTTGAAGCTCGACCTCGCACAGTTCCGTGAGCTCGAGGCGTTCGCGACGTTCGGTTCGGAGCTCGATGCGGTGTCGAAGGCGCAGCTCGAGCGCGGTGCGCGGCTCGTGGAGCTGTTGAAGCAGCCGTTGCACGCGCCGATGGCGGTGGAGGAACAGGTCGTGTCGATCTTCGCCGGCACGAACGGCTACCTCGACGACATCCCGGCCGACGACGTGCGCCGCTTCGAGACGGAGATGCTCGACTACTTCCGCACGCGGCGCGCCGACCTGCTCACGACGATCCGCAATTCGGGGGCGTTGCCCGAGGGCGATGCGATGGCCCAGGCCGTGTCCGACTTCAAAGCCGGCTTCCAGGCAAGCGCATGATCAAGAGCGACCCTGCACTGAACGGTGATGCGGCGAGCGGAGCGAGCTCGCCAGCGAATGAACGGCCGCGGGCCGGGTATCCCGGCCCGCAGAGAATGAGCGAATAAAGATGGCCGGTGGTCAGGAGCGGATACTCCGCAGGCGCATCAAGTCGGTGCAGGCCACCAAGAAGATCACGCGCGCCATGGAGCTGATCGCCGCGAGCCGCATCGTGAAGGCGCAGGCGCGGGTGCACGCCGCGCAGCCGTACGCCGACGGGATCACCGATGTCGTGCGCAATTTGCAGTCGGCGGGCGGTACGAGCAGCCCCTTGCTGACGCCGCGTCAGGATATTCGCCGCGTTGCGAACATCGTGATCGCAGCCGACCGCGGGTTGTGTGGCGGCTACAACACCACCGTCATCCGCGCGGGTGAGCACGACATGCGCGCCCAGGCGGCCGCAGGTCGCGACAACGTGCTCGTGACCGTCGGGCGCAAGGCCGAGAGCTACTTCCGGTTCCGTGAAATCCACATCGACGCGTCGTTCTCGGGCTTCACCGACAACCCGAGCTACGAGGACGCGCGACACGTCGCCGGTGCGGTCGTCGACCGATTCGAGTCGGGCGACGTCGACGTCGTGCAGCTCGTGTACACGAGGTTCATCTCGTCGGGCCGCCAGGAGGTCGTGGTCCAGCGGCTGCTGCCGCTCGAACCGGAAGAAGCCGCTCCGTCGGAACCGGTGGAGCCGGCAAGCGGGGAGCCCGCGGCGGCCTACGAGTTCGAGCCGGGTCCCGACGCGATCCTCGCCACGCTGCTCCCGCGCTACACCGAGTCGCGCGTGTTTGCGGCGCTGCTGAACGCGGCGGCGTCCGAGCACGCGGCGCGCCAGCGCGCCATGAAGGCTGCCACCGACAACGCCGAGGACCTGATCCTCACCTACACGCGGCGCATGAACCGTGCCCGCCAGGACTCGATCACGACCGAGATCATGGAGATCGTCGGTGGTGCCGAGGCGTTGAGCGCGGGCGAGAGCGCGCCGCACGTCGACGCGCGCGATGCCGAGTACTACGAGAAGACCGCTTGAGTCAACGGGAGCAACAGCTGTGACCGCCACTGCCGAGGCCAAGACGAAGAGGAAGGACGGGTGGGTCGTCGCGATCTACGGACCGGTCGTCGACGTCGAGTTCCCCCCCGACGCCTTGCCCGAGATCAACACCGCGCTCGAGATGGGCATCGTTCTCGAGGGTGACACCATCACCGTGACCGCAGAAGTCGCGCAGCAGATCGGTGAGGGTCGGGTCCGCGCCGTGTGCCTGAAGCCGACCGACGGATTGCAGCGCGGCACGACGGTGCGCAACACCGGCCGCGGCATCTCGGTGCCGGTCGGCGACGGCACGCTCGGCCACGTGTGGAACGTGATCGGCGAACCGCTCGACATCACCCGCGAGCAGGTCGCGAACATCGCCGACCGCTGGGAGATCCACCGCGACGCGCCGCCGTTCGACCAGCTCGAGCCGAAGGCGCAGATGTTCGAGACGGGCATCAAGGTCATCGACCTGCTCGAACCCTACGTGCAGGGCGGCAAGATCGGCCTGTTCGGCGGCGCCGGGGTCGGCAAGACGGTGCTCATCCAGGAGATGATCAACCGCGTCGCGACCCAGCACGGTGGTGTGTCGGTGTTCGCCGGAGTCGGCGAACGCACGCGCGAGGGCACCGACCTGTGGTTGGAGATGCAGGAGTCGGGCGTCATCGAGAAGGCCGCGCTCGTGTACGGCCAGATGGACGAGCCGCCGGGCGTGCGGCTGCGCGTCGCGTTGAGCGCGCTGACGATGGCCGAGTACTTCCGCGACGTGCAGAACCAGGACGTGTTGTTGTTCGTCGACAACATCTTCCGCTTCGTGCAGGCGGGCTCGGAGGTGTCGACGCTGCTCGGCCGGATGCCCTCGGCCGTGGGGTACCAGCCCACCTTGGCCGACGAGATGGGCGAGCTGCAGGAGCGCATCACGTCGACGAAGGGCCGGTCGATCACCTCGCTCCAGGCCGTGTACGTGCCCGCCGACGACTACACCGACCCGGCACCCTTCACCACGTTCACCCATCTCGACGCGACGACCGAGCTGGCCCGTGAGATCGCGGCGCTCGGCATCTACCCGGCCGTCGACCCGCTCGCGTCGACGAGCAACATCCTGGCGCCCGAGATCGTGGGCCAGCGCCACTACGACGTCGCCCGGCGGACGCAGGAGACGTTGCAGCGGTACAAGGAGTTGCAGGACATCATCGCCATCCTCGGTATCGACGAGCTGTCGGAGGAGGACAAGCTCACCGTCGCCCGGGCGCGCAAGATCCAGAAGTTCCTGTCGCAGCCGTTCTTCGTGGGCGAAGTCTTCACCGGCTTGAAGGGCATCTTCGTGCCGGTCAACGAGACGGTCGCGAGCTTCGAGGCCCTCGTGAACGGCGAGCTCGACCACGTGCCGGAGCAGGCGTTCTTCAACGTCGGCGGCGTCGAGTCGGTGCTCGCCAAGGCGAAGACGCTGGAAGCGTAGGGGAATCCCGCGTGCAGGTGCAGCTCGTCTCGCCGGAGCAGGTGCTCTACGAAGGTGAAGCGAAGATGGTCGTCGTGCGGACGCTCAGCGGCGGCGACATCGCCTTCGAGGACAACCACGCGCCCTTCCTCGGCGCGCTCACGGCCTGGCCGGCGCGCGTGAAGTTCGAGGACGGCACGCAACGGTGGTTCGCGGTGCACGGCGGGTTCGTCGAGGTGAGCAAGAACCACGTGATCATCCTCTCCGACGTCGCCGAGCTCGCCGACCAGATCGACGTCGAACGCGCCGCAGCGGCGCAGGCGCGCGCCGAGGAAGCGTTGCGTATCGATCCCGACGACGCCGACGCCCTCGCGGCGTTGCAGCGCGCGACTACGCGTCTCGAGGTAGCGCAGTCGGGTTAGCCGCTCGGGATCGGCGGCACCGCCCCGTCCCCCGTTTCCCAGCCGTCGTGGTCACGAAAATGGCCATATATGGCCATTTTCGTGACCACGGCCGGGTGCTGGTGCGCGGCCGAGTCAGCGGGTGTATTGGATTGCGCTGTACGCGTTCAGTTTCGTCCAGCGGTGCTGCGCCTCGATGATCCGGATCGTGCCCGACTTGGATCGCATCACGAGGCTCTGCGTCCCCGCGCCGTCGCCCCAGTAGCGCACGCCCCGGAGCAGCTCACCGTCGGTGATGCCGGTCGCCGCGAAGAAGACGTCGTTCCCCGACACGAGGTCGTCGATCGTGAGCAGGGAGTCGACGTCGTATCCGGCGTCGAGCGCGGCCCGGCGTTCGATCTCGGTCCGCGGCCACAGCCTTCCCTGGATCGTTCCACCGAGACACTTGAGGGCGCAGGCGGCGATCACCCCTTCCGGAGTGCCGCCGACGCCGAACAAGATGTCGTTGCCGGAGTTGCGCCACGCCACCGAGATCGCGCCGGCGACGTCGCCGTCGGGGATCAGCCGGATGCGTGCTCCGGCGTCGCGGCACTCACGGATGATGTCGGCGTGGCGGTCGCGGTCGAGGATGACCGCGGTGACGTCGCTCACCTTCTCGCCGAGCGCCTTGGCGACCGACTCGAGGTTGGCCGTCACGCTCGCGTTGAGGTCGATCGCGTCGGCCGCCGCCGGGCCGGCGGCGATCTTCTCCATGTAGACGCACGGACCCGGGTCGAACATGGTGCCGCGCTCGCTCATCGCGATCACCGAGATCGCGCCGCCGCGTCCGAGCGAGGTCAACGTGGTGCCGTCGATCGGGTCGACGGCGATGTCCATGCTCGGCGGAGAGCCGTCGCCGATGCCCTCGCCGTTGTAGAGCATGGGCGCTTCGTCCTTCTCGCCCTCGCCGATCACGACGACGCCTTCGAAGGAGACGGCGTTGAGCACGACGCGCATCGCCTCGACCGCCGCGCCGTCGGCCGCGTTCTTGTCGCCGCGGCCCATCCAGCGGCCCGCCGCGAGCGCGGCGGCTTCGGTCGCCCTCATCAACTCCATCGCGAGGTTGCGGTCGGGCGGTTGTCGGCTTTCCATCGTGTCGGCTCCTGTGGTCCCCGAAGTGCCCGAAGTTAGTCGACGGGCTAGAACACGGCTATGGGACGTCTCGACGGCAGAGTGGCACTCGTGACCGGTGCGGCATCGGGCATCGGGCTGGCGTGCGTCGAGCGCTTCGCGGTCGAAGGCGCGCAGGTCGTGGGGGTCGACGTCACCGAGCCCCAGGCCGATCTGACGTTGCTCCCCGGTAGCTCCGACGTCGCCTTCGCCCGAGCCGACGTGCGCGACGAGGAGGCGATCGCGGCCGTCGTGCGCGCCGCGGTCGAAGAGCACGGACGTCTCGACGCGGTGGTCACTGCGGCGGGGGTCGCGGGCGGTGGCCCCGCGCACCTCCTCGATCGTCACGAGTGGCAGCGAGTGCTCGACGTGAACCTGACGGGCTCGTTCTTGTGCGCGAAGCATGCGATCGCGCAGATGTTGCAGCAGGAGCCGGTCGACGGTGAACGGGGAAGCGTGGTGACGATCGCGAGTGTCGAAGGGCTCGAGGGAACCGCGGGGGGAAGCTCGTACAACGCGTCGAAGGGCGCGGTCGTGATCTTTACCAAGAATCTTGCGATCGACTACGGCCGCGCCGGGATTCGAGCGAACGCGATCTGCCCCGGGTTCATCGAGACGCCGCTGCTGGAGAGCGTGTTCGGGATGCCGGGCATGGAGCCGGTACGCGAATCGATTCGCGTCGAGCACAAGCTGCGCCGGCTCGGTCGGGCCGACGAGATCGCCGCCGTCGCGCTGTTCCTCGTGTCGCGAGATGCGTCATTCGTCACGGGCCAGGCGATCGCGGTCGACGGGGGCTACACCGCCGGCCGCGACCACGGCGTGACCGACATGTTCGGGATCTAGACTTCGTCCATGGACGAGCGCGCCGCCGACTTCACCACGATGTCGGGCACGTCGGTCGAGCCGGTCTACGGGCCGGCCGGCGCCGAGCGTCCGGGTCACTACCCGTATACGCGCGGCCCGTACGAATCGATGTACCGCGCGAAGTTGTGGACGATGCGCATGTTCGCGGGCTTCGGCACCGCGGTCGACACGAACCGGCGATTCCATGAGCTGCTGACCGCCGGCGGCGACGGCCTGTCGACGGCCTTCGATCTCCCGACGTTGATGGGACGTGATTCCGACGACGCGCTTGCTCTGGGTGAGGTGGGGAAGTGCGGTGTGGCGATCGACACCCTCGCCGACGTCGAAGACCTCTATCGGGGCATCGACCTCGGAGCCGTCACGACGTCGATGACGATCAACGGACCGGCGGCCGTGATCTTCGCGATGTTCGTCGCGAATGCCGAGGCGAATGGGGTCGCGCGCGCCGAGCTCGGCGGCACGTTGCAGAACGACATCCTGAAGGAGTACCAGGCCCAGAAGGAGTTCATCTTTCCGCCGCGCCCGTCGTTGCGGCTGGTGCGCGACACCATCGCGTTCTGCTCGGCGGAGATGCCGCGCTGGCACCCGATCTCGATCTCCGGCTACCACATTCGTGAAGCGGGGTCGACGGCCGCGCAGGAGCTCGCGTTCACCCTCGCGAACGGGTTCGCCTACGTCGAGCTGGCCACGCGCGCGGGATTGCCCGTCGACGCGTTCGCACCGCGGCTCTCGTTCTTCTTCAACGCGCACATCGATTTCTTCGAGGAGATCGCCAAGTACCGCGCGGCCCGCCGCATCTGGGCCCGCTGGATGAAGGAACGCTACGGCGCCCGGTCCGAACGATCACTGCAGATGCGCTTCCACACCCAGACCGCGGGCGTCTCGCTCACCGCCCAGCAGCCCGAGGTCAACATCGTGCGGACGGCGATCGAAGCCCTCGCCGGCGTCCTCGGCGGCACCCAGAGTCTCCACACGAACTCGATGGACGAGACGCTCGCGCTGCCGAGCGACAAGGCGGCCCGCATCGCGCTCCGCACCCAGCAAGTCGTCGCGTACGAGACGCGCGTCGCGAACGTCGCCGACCCTCTCGGGGGCTCGTGGTACGTCGAGGCCCTCACCGACGAGCTCGAGCGCCAGGCGAGCGCGGTGTTCGCACGCATCGAGCAGATGGGCGACGGCTCGCTGCTCGACGGTGCGGTGCGCGGCATCGAAGAGGGGTGGTACCAAGCCGAGATCGCGGATTCGGCCTACGAGCTGGAACGCAAGCTCAACGCGGGCACGCACGTGGTCGTCGGCGTGAACGGCTTCACGGAGGGCAACGACGAGCCACCGCCGCCCATCCTGCGGATCGGACCGGAGGTCGAGGACGAGCAACGCCGCCGGCTCGAGAAGGTCAAGCACGAACGCGACGCCGCCGCGGTCGAGCGCGCGCTCGCCGAGCTGCGAGCCGTCGCTCGTCGCGACGACGCGAACGTCATGCCCGCGCTCCTCGACGCCGTGCGGGCGTATGCCACCCTCGGCGAGACCGTCGACGCCCTGGCCGACGTGTTCGGCCGGTGGGTCGAGAACCCCCGCATCTGAGCGTGCGGCACATCACACCGGAAGGGCTCGACACCATCGACGAGCTGCTCGAACCGCTCCGGACGATCGAGGGGCTCACCGAGAGGAGCCGCGGCGTGTTCTATCGGCGCTCGCAGGCCTTCTTGCACTTCCACGAGGACGGGGCCGACATCTACGCCGACGTCAAGCTCGATGGTCACACGTTCGATCGCCGGCGGGCCACGACGAAGCCGGAGCAGCGCGCGCTGCTCGCCGCGGTGCGGCGAGCGCTCGCTCCTGGTCCAACCGCGTGATGGACGAGCGACTGCTCGCGCGGGCCCGCGCCGCCAAGGGATTCATGCCTGACGCCGAAGGGCTGGCGCTGCACGATGCCGCACTGCACGCGGGCCGGCTCGGGCCGCTGCTCGAAGTCGGGTCTTACTGCGGGAAGTCGGCCGTCTACCTCGGCGCGGCGGCGCGCGCCGCGGGCACGCTGCTGTTCACCGTCGACCACCACCGCGGCTCGGAGGAGAACCAGGCCGGTTGGGATCACCACGATCCCGAGGTCGTCGATCCGCGTACGGGCCGGATGGACACGCTGCCGTTCTTCCGGCGCACGATCGAGGAGGCCGGACTGGAAGACGTCGTCGTCGCGATCGTCGGGTACTCCGTCCCGGTGGCGCGCGTCTGGCAGACCCCCCTCGCGTTCTTGTTCATCGACGGCGGTCACGCCGAAGACGTCGCGATGGCCGACTACGCCGGATGGTCGCCGCACGTGGTTGCGGGGGGCACCCTCGCGATCCATGACGTGTTCGAGGACCCCGACCTGGGAGGCCAGGCACCGTTCCACGTGTGGGAGCGCGCGTGTGCCGAGGGTTTCGAGCCCGTGTCGACGACCGGCTCGCTGCGCGTGCTCGCGCGTCGCGCGGTGACCGTCAGAGACGCGACCAGCGGCGGTCGTCAGGCGTCGTGAGCTGCTCGAAGGTCTCGATGTGCCGGATGTTCGCGGCCTCGAAGAGCTGTGGGAGAACCGCGCCGTCCCGTTGACGGCGGAGTCGGTATCGCGCGGGATCGCCGCCGTTCAGCACCTCGACGATCTCGAAGCCGGCGACCCATCGGTCGCCTTCGCCGAAGCGGCACCGCACCTCGACGGCGGTCGTGGGGTGCGATCCGTTCGCGATACCGACCTCGTCGGGCCGCGGCTCGGCGTCGCGCAGGTCGATCAGCCGATCGGCATCGCGTAGGTCGATGAGCGGGTCGTGCCCGGGGACCGGAGCCGGGATTCCGGGCTCGACGGCTTCGGGAGCGAGGGACGCGGCGATCACGAAGGGTTCGGCCGGCAGTTCCGTGACCACGACGGGTTCGGGACCGGCCGGCATCGATCCGCCCAGGACCCGCTCGCGCACGATCGGCGCGGGCGGGACGGCCTCACGCGTGAGCGCACGCGTCAGCTGCGTGAGCGTGTCGAGCATCGCGACCCGCTCCCGGCGGTCGGCCTCGAGGTACTCGATGACGTGATCGCACATGCTCGTGACGACCTCGAGCACGCGCAGCAGCTCGGTCTGGATCTCGGCGCTCGCCGCGACGTTCGTCGCGGCCGGCGGTGCCGGTGCTGGTACCGGCGCCGGTGGCACCGGGGTCGCGTCGATTGGCGCGGGGGCGTAGTTGCCGCCGTTCGCGCCAGCGCCCGTGCTCGCCACAGCGTCGTCGTTTCGAGGGCGCCGCCATCTCCGCATCCGGACGGATGGTAGGGCCCATCCGCGCGTGGTGCACGGATACCCGACGTTGTGCGCGGTCGAGGTGCGCGGACGAGGTGCGCGACGTGTCAGCGTCGATCGCGCGCGGCGCGTTCGGCTTCGATGGACGCGCCGGCGTCGATGAGCTCCTGAGCAGTCAGACCCGCCGGGAGGCCTTCGCCGCGGAACAGCCCGGTGGTCGGGCCGTGACCACCGAGCGCGTTGGCCGCGAGGACGACGGCCGCGCTGTTCCACGTCGGTTGCTCGGCCGTGAAGTATTCGCCCCATTCGTGCCAGTGCTCGCCGGCGAAGTTCATGCCGGTCCAGTACGAGCCGTCGTCGTGGCGGAGGAACTGCACCCACTCGAACACGGTGCGAGCGCGCTCGTGCAGGCCGACCGCGTCGAGCGCCATGACGAGCTCGCAGGTCTCGGCCGCGGTGACCCACGGCTGGTCGGACACGCAGCGCACACCGCGGCCGGTCGCCACGAACTTGTCCCAGCCGGCCGCGAGGCGTGCCTCGGCTGCGTGCCCGCGCAGCACTCCGCCGAGGATCGGGTAGTACCAGTCCATCGCCCAGCGTTCCTTGTCGAGGAAGCGCTCCGGACGGTGCGCGATCGCGATGGCGAGCGAACCGAGTGACAGCTCCCAGTCGGGGCGATCACGGTCCAGGCATTCGGCCGCGGCGATCGCGCAGCGCAGCGACGAGTAGATGCTCGACGATCCGGTGAGCAACGCGCCCTTGCCGTCGACGCGCTGCGGGTCGGCGTCCCACTCGATCTCGCCGGTCGGGTGCTGGTGGTCGAGCGCGAAGTCGATCGCGCGCTCGACGACCGGGAACATCGTCTCCAGGAACCCTGCGTCGCGCGTGCACAGGTAGTGGTGCCAGACGCCGTTCGCCACGTAACAGGTGACGTTCGTGTCGAGCGTGTGCTCCTTGATCTCGTTCCCGACGTAGTAGGCGTGCCAGCTCCCGGACGCGTGCTGCATGCGCGTGAGCCACTCGTAGGCGCGCTCCGCCTCCGCGAAGCGGCCGCCGACGTCGAGGGCCATCGCCGCTTCGACGAGATTCCACGGATCGGTGTGCCCGCCCGGAACCCAGGGGATGTTCCCGTCGTCGAGCTGAACCGACGCGATCGCGTCGATCGTCTGCGCAACGTGCGCGGCCGAGAGGAGGCCCGGCACTTCGGGGAGGGAGTGGTCAGGAGCCAAGGCTGTGCTTCCCCCATCGGTCGGCGGGCGGTGGGACCTTCTCGCCGTAGACGACCACGCTCTTGCCGAGCACCGGGTTGAGGGCTCGTTCCGTGATCGCCGCCCAGCGCGGTTGACGCTCGATCAGCATGCAGAGGAACTCGTGGTAGCGCTTCACGGGCGCGGCTTCCGGGTTGTCGAGGCCGTACGCGCACTTCAACCACCAATACGGCGAGTGGAACGCGTGCGCGTGGTGCGAACCCCGCAGGAAGAACCCTGCCCGCTCGATCTTGCGCTCGAGCTCGGGCTGGCGGTAAATGCGCACGTGACCGCCGGGCGTGTCGTGGTAGCGCCAGTTGATCGCCCAGGAGACTCGCTCCGGCCAGCGCGTCGGCACGGTGGCCGCGACGCGGCCGCCCGGGCGCAGCACGCGCGCGATCTCGACGAGCGCGCGCTCGTCGTCCCAGATGTGCTCCAGCACCTCGGAGACGATCACGCGGTCGAACGCGGCATCCGGGAAGGGCAGGTCGAGCGCGTCGCCGTTCACGACGCCGGCCCATTCGTCGTAGCCGGCTTCGTGCGCGTCGATCATCCCGCCCGCGACCGCGGCGACGTCCTTGAGGTCGGCGGCGGAGTAGTCGAGCGCGGTGACGCGTGCGCCGCGCCGCATCGCTTCGAACGCGTGTCGTCCGCCGCCCGATCCGAGGTCGAGCAGTCGTTCGCCGCGCGCGAGGCCGAGGCGAGCGAAGTCGACCGTGAGCATCAGGCTGCGTGTCCCGCGTCGCCGCGTCCCGTGTCGTGTCGCCGGCGGCGATGGGCTTCGAGCTCGAGGTAATAGTGCTCGGCCGTGCCTTCCGCGGTGCGGCGCCAGGTGAAGCGGTCGGAGACGCGATGCAGGCCGTTCGCGCCCAGGCGGGCGCGGAGCTCGGGCTCGTTCAGCACCTCGATGATCTGCTGCGCGAGCGCGCCGGGATCGCCCGGCGGCACCGTCATGGCCGACTCGCCGTGCGGACCGACGACCTCGGGCAGTGCGCCGCCGGTGGTCGTGACGAGGGGCACGCCGCAGGCCATCGCCTCGATCGCGGGCAGCGAGAACCCCTCGTACAGCGAGGGCACGACCGCGATCGCCGCCTCGGCGTACAGCTCGACGATCCGCTCGTCGCTGACACCGCTCACGAACTCGACCGCGCCCTGCAACCCGAGGCGCTCGATCTGGGCGGGCACGGCCGACTTGTGGCGCGGGCGCCCGATTACCACGAGG
>DATMUX010000059.1:0-3499 GCA_035563695.1 Acidimicrobiia bacterium | reverse complement strand
CCAAGGCCACGGTCGCGCCCGAGCTGGTGATGACCGACGGCGAGGCGTTGCTCGTCGAGAACATCCTGCCGGTCGGCGGCGCGCCGCTCGCCGAGAAGGTCGTCGCGGGATGGAACCCATACCGCGCGATGTTCGACGTGGTGTGGTCGGGCCGCCGGCACGTGATGATGGGCGCGAGCCAGATCGACAAGTGGGGCAACCAGAACTTCGCGTTCATCGGCTCGCACGACGCGCCCCGCACGCAGCTGCTCGGCATGCGCGGCGCGCCGGGGAACACGATCAACGACAAGACCTCGTACTGGATCCCGGCGCACACGATGCGCGTGTTCGTTCCCGCGGTCGACGTCGTGAGCGGCGTCGGCTACGACCGGGCGCGCGATCTCGGCGACCGGGCCGGCCGCTTCCACGAGCTCGGCCGGGTCGTGACGAACCTCTGCGTCCTCGACTTCGACGCGCCCGAGCACCGCATGCGCCTGCGCTCCGTGCATCCGGGTGTGAGCATCGACGACGTCGTCGCGGCGACGGGCTTCGAGCTCTTGATCGGCCGCGAGGTGCCGGAGTCGCGGCTGCCCACCGACGACGAGCTGCGATGGATCCGCGACGTCATCGATCCCGACGGACTCGGCGAAGAGGAAGTCCCCAATCCTTGAGCCCCACACTGCGCACGCCCATCTGCGACCTGTTCGGCATCGACGTGCCGATCGTCCAGACGGGCATGGGTTGGGTCGCGGGCGCACGACTCGTGTCGGCGACCGCCGGCGCGGGCGCGCTCGGCATCCTCGCGTCGGCCACGATGACGCTCGAGCAGCTCGAGCGCGCGGTGCGCGAGGTGAAGTCCCGCACCGACCGTTCCTTCGGTGTCAACTTGCGCGCCGACGCCGAGGACGCCGGGCAACGCGTGCAGCTCCTGATCCGCGAGCAGGTGCGCGTCGCCTCGTTCGCGCTCGCGCCCAGCGAGCGCCAGATCAAGACGTTGAAGGACGCAGGTGTCCGCGTGGTGCCCTCGATCGGCGCCCGGCGCCACGCGGAGAAAGTGGCCGCGTGGGGTGTCGACGCGGTGATCGTGCAGGGCGGCGAGGGCGGCGGCCACACCGGCGCGGTCGCGACGACGCTGCTTCTCCCGCAGGTGGTCGACGCCGTCGACCTCCCCGTGATCGCCGCGGGCGGGTTCTTCGACGGCCGCGGCCTCGTCGCCGCGCTCGCGTACTGCGCGGCGGGCGTCGCCATGGGCACCCGGTTCCTGCTCACGCGCGAGAGCACCGTGCCCGACGCGGTGAAGCAGTACTACCTGAGCCGATCGGTGGCCGACACCGTCGTCACGAACCGCATCGACGGCGTGCCGCACCGCGTGCTGCGCACCGAGTTCGTCGACGAGCTCGAGCACACGAACGCGATCACCTCACTACCGCGCGCCGTGCGCAACGCGTTCGCGTTCAAGAAGCTGTCGGGCGCGACGTGGCGCGGCATCGTGCACGAAGGTCGCGCCATGAAGAAGGAATCCGACCTGCGCTGGTCGCAGGTCGTCCTCGCCGCGAACACGCCGATGCTGCTGCGCGCCGGCCTGGTCGAGGGCCGGCTCGACGCGGGCGTGCTCTCGAGCGGGCAGGCGGCGGGCGTGATCGACGACCTGCCCACCGTCGCCGAGCTGATCGCGCGCATCATGACCGAAGCGGAACAGACCTTGAAGCACCTGGGAGAGCTGCAGTGAGCAAGACGCGGGTACCCGCCGTCGAGGCGTGGTTCACGATGGAAGAGAGCGCGCCGGCCCTGCTCGGCGCGCGGGGCACGGAGTCGGGTTCCTACTTCTGGCCGACGGCGGTGGCGGTATCCGGCAATCCAGATACGCCGGGCGAGGAGCGGAAGCCCGTCGAGCTGTCGCGCACCGGGAAGCTCTGGTCGTGGACGACGAACCACTATGCGCCGCCCGAGCCGTACGTGGCGCCTGACCCGTTCGTGCCCTACACGGTGTGCGCGGTCGAGCTGGAGGCGGAGCGCATGGTGGTGCTGGGCGCGCTGGCAACCGGCGCGGATCCCGCGCAGCTCGAGATCGGCATGACGATGGAGCTGGTGCTGGGGCCGCTGTACGAGGACGACGAGCACGAGTACGTGGTGTGGCAGTGGGCCCCGAAGGGAGCCGCACGATGACCGGTGAACGCGACATCGCGATCCTCGGCGTGGGAATGCACCCGTGGGGAAAATGGGCCCCGAAGGGAGAGTCGCAATGAGCGACCGGGACATCGCCGTTTTGGGCGTAGGCATGCACCCATGGGGCAAGTGGGGAAGGAATTTTGTGGAGTACGGCGTCGTCGCCGCGCACGCGGCGCTCGCGGACGCGGGCGTGGAATGGCGCGACATCCAGTTCGTGAGCGGTGCCGACACCGTGCGCAACGGCTATCCGGGCTACGTCGCCGGCGCGACGTTCGCGCAGACGCTCGGATGGAACGGTGCGCAGGTCGCGTCGTCGTACGCGGCGTGCGCGTCGGGTGTCACCGCGCTGGCGGCGGCGCGCGCCCAGATCCTCGCCGGGATCAGCGACGTCGCGCTCGTCATCGGCGCCGACACGACGCCCAAGGGATTCCTCGCACCGAACAAAGGCGAGCGGGGCGACGACCCCGACTGGCTGCGCTTCCGTCTGCTCGGCGCGACCAACCCGACATACTTCGGGCTGTACGCGCGCCGGCGCATGGAGCTGTTCGGTGCGACCCGTGAGGACTTCGCACGTGTCAAGGTCAAGAACGCGCGGCACGGCCTCCACAATGAGTACGCGCGCTACCGCAAGGAGGCGACGATCGACGACGTGCTGAATGCGCCGCTCGTCTCCGACCCGCTCGGCCTGCTCGACATCTGCGCGACCAGCGACGGCGCGGCGGCCGCGGTCGTGTGCTCGCTCGACTACGCCCGCAGCCGCGGCGTGGCCGACCCCGTGCGCATCCGCGGGATCTCGACGGTGACGCCGAGCTACCCGCAGACCACGATCGAGCTGCCGAACTTCGCGACCGACAGCGCGGCCGGCGCCGGCGGGACACCGGCACACGGGTTCAAGGAGTCGATCGCGCTCCGGGCCTACGAGGAGGCCGGCCTCGGCCCCGACGATCTGCACTGTGCCGAGGTGTACGACCTGTCGACCGCGATGGAGCTCGACTGGTACGAGCAGATCGGGTTGTGCCCCGTGGGCGAGGCCGAGAAGCTGCTGCGCGACGGCGCCACGACCGTCGGCGGGCGCATCCCCGTGAACCCGAGCGGCGGGCTCGCGTGCTTCGGGGAGGCCGTGCCCGCGCAGGCCATCGCGCAAGTGTGCGAGTTGACGTGGCAGGTGCAGGGCCGCGCCGGCGAACGGCAGGTCGACGGCGCCCGGGTGGGCCTGTCGATCAACCAGGGCTTGTTCGGCCACGGCTCGGCAGTGATCGTCTCGCACTAGCTGCGACCCGCCGGGCGGCGGGCTCACTGACCGGGCGCGCCAGCTCGCCCGACTCGGCGAGATGCCGGGCGAGGACCAGAG